>CAKMNE010000040.1 GCA_927798505.1 uncultured Bacteroidales bacterium | reverse complement strand
TGGATCATCAGCATCATCATGCCCATCAACTCCCTCTTCGTGTACTTCAAGGCAGGGCTGTATGCGGATTTTGCAATTGACATCTACTATGTCCTCGCGGCGATTTACGGCCTGATAGTATGGCTCAGGGGCAAGCGCGTAAAGGACGGAGCCAAGAAGGAAGAACTTCCCATTGTCCGCACAGGCGCGAAATCCTGGGCGGTCTATGCAGGCATTTTCACCGTTCTTTTCGTCGGGATAGCCATGGTACTGATACACTGGACCAACAGCACAGTGCCATGGGCTGACAGTTTCACCACGGCGCTCAGCGTAATAGCCCTCTGGATGCTTGCCCACAAGCAAATCGAACAGTGGTGGGTGTGGTTCGTTGTGGACCTGGTGAGCGCCGCTCTGTATTTCTACAAGGGAATCCCCTTCTACGGAGGGCTCTATTTCCTCTACACCGTACTGGCGGTTGTCGGATACTTCCAATGGAAAAAGAAGCTGGCTTGAAAGGCCAGCTTCTTTGTTTATGTATGTCCGGAGGATTACTGCTCGTCCGGAGCATTGTTGTCACCAGGCTGGGATGGTCCCTGGTTAGGGTCGAATCCCGCGCCGCCCTGAGGGCCTGCCTGACCGGACATTGAAGAGTAGATATCTCCCATCACCTTGTTGAGTTCCTCGGTGTAGCGGTCGATGTCAGCAATATTCTGATTCTTCACAGCCTCCTTGAGGGAAGCGAGAGGAGCATCAATTGCGCTCTTCTTGTCGGCAGGAATCTTGTCAGCGTTGTCCTTGAGGAATTTCTCCACCTGGAAGCTGAGGGCATCTGCGTTGTTGATCTTGTCAACCCTTTCGCGCTCGGCCTTGTCAGCGGCCTCATTGGCCTTGGCCTCATCCCTCATCCTCTGAATCTCATCGTCTGAGAGTCCTGAAGAAGCCTCGATGCGGATATGCTGTTCCTTGCCTGTAGCCTTGTCCTTTGCGGATACAGAGAGGATACCGTTGGTATCGATATCAAAGGATACTTCTATCTGAGGTATTCCACGAGGTGCCGGAGCAATTCCGTCGAGGTGGAAGACACCGATCTGCTTGTTGTCCTTTGCCATTGGACGCTCGCCCTGGAGTACGCGAATCTCAACAGATGGCTGATTGTCAGCGGCTGTAGAGAATACCTGCTCCTTGTGTACAGGAATGGTAGTGTTGCTCTCGATGAGCTTGGTCATCACACCGCCGAGGGTCTCGATACCGAGTGAAAGCGGGGTGACATCCAGAAGGAGCACGTCCTTCACATCGCCGGCGAGCACACCGCCCTGGATGGCAGCTCCGATAGCCACAACCTCGTCAGGGTTTACACTCTTGTTAGGCTCCTTGCCGAAGAAATCCTTGACAAGTTCCTGTACCTTAGGGATACGGGTAGAACCACCCACGAGGATGACCTCGTCAATCTGGGATGCTGAAAGGTGGGCATCTGCGAGGGCCTTGCGGCAAGGCTCTATGCTCCTGCGGAACAAATCGTCGCAAAGGGCTTCGAACTTGGCACGTGACAGGCTCTTTACAAGATGCTTAGGCATACCGTCAACGGCTGTAATGTATGGCAGGTTGATTTCTGCTGTCGTCTGGTTTGAAAGCTCGATTTTTGCCTTCTCGGCAGCCTCCTTGAGACGCTGCAGGGCCATAGGGTCCTTCTTGAGGTCCATTCCGCCATTCTCTGAAGCGAACTCTGAAGCGAGCCAGTCGATGATAGCCTGATCAAAGTCATCACCTCCGAGGTGAGTGTCTCCGTTGGTTGACTTCACTTCGAACACACCGTCTCCAAGTTCAAGGATGGAGATATCGAAGGTTCCGCCACCGAGGTCATAGACTGCGACCTTCATATTCTTGTTCTTTTTGTCAAGACCATATGCGAGGGCTGCAGCGGTAGGCTCGTTGATGATACGCTTAACATCAAGACCTGCGATGCGGCCGGCCTCTTTGGTAGCCTGACGCTGTGAGTCTGAGAAGTAGGCAGGCACTGTGATTACAGCCTCGGTAACTTCCTGACGGAGATAGTCTTCAGCAGTCTTCTTCATCTTCTGGAGAATGATGGCTGAAATCTCCTGTGGAGAGTAAGGCTTTCCGTTGATTTCAACGCGTGGTGTATTGTTGTCTCCGCGAACCACTGAATAAGGTACACGGGCGATTTCCTTTCCGACCTGATCATAGGTCTCACCCATAAATCTCTTGATGGAGAATACGGTATTCTTTGGATTTGTGACAGCCTGACGCTTTGCGGTGTCACCGACCTTACGCTCACCACTCTCGGTGAATGCCACTACTGAAGGAGTGGTGCGATGGCCTTCGTTGTTGATGATTACGGTTGGCTGGTTGCCTTCCATTACTGCGACACAGGAATTAGTTGTTCCGAGGTCGATTCCGATAATTTTTCCCATAATGCTATTATTTCCTTTATTACTATTATCTGTTTATTCTGTCACCACTGAGGCGACGCAATAATCAACTGCTAAGGCCGTGCCATTGTGCCACAACTGACAAAATGTCAAAACGGTCAAGTACGCACGAAAAAGCAAATCCAACTTTGAAAGCATCAATATTATTTGTATATTCGCACCGATATTTATCACAAAAAGAAATTATTTGGCAAAAACAAAATAAACATAAGTATCATGAAACTTAACAACATCATCAAGCTCACAGGACTCGCACTCCTCGTAGTAGTTTCCGCAACTTCTTGCCAGTCAAAGAAGAAGAAGGCTGAGGCTGAGGCTAAGGCAGCAGCAGAGGCTGCAGCAAGGGCAGCGGCAGAGAAGGCAGCAGCAGAGGCTGCAGCACTCGCAGCACGCACATTCGAACTTTCAGAGGCAGTTACTGCCGTTGCAGATCCGAATGCAGTGGTTGCTGAGTCAGCAGAGGCTTACCAGCAGGCTGTAAAGGATGCAATGAAGGCAACCGCTTACGGTTCAACCACCTTCGCAATGCCTGTGGCAGGTGTTACCTACGCTTCAGAGAGGTGTGACCTCAATCCTGAGACCAAGGCTCTCCTCCAGGAGTTCCTCAACACCTTCAATGCAACTGACAAGAAGGCTGTAATTCTCATCGAGCCTTACGCAAACGACACTAAGGACAAGGAGTACAACAAGGCAATTGCAGTTGAGCGCGCCAATCTCGTTGCAGCCTGGTTCTACGCATATCAGGTGCCTATGAGGAATGTCAAGGTGGTTTGCCCTTGCAAAGCAAAGAAAATTGACGGCTCAAAGCGCCGCGTTAATGTTTCCATTCAGTAATCGGTTTTGGAATACAGAAAACTATCAGATTATGAAATCCGGGACCTCGAGTCCCGGATTCTTTTTGAAGACAACCACCTGCTTGCAATAAACAAGAAGGCGGGAGAAATAGTGCAGGGAGACAAAACCGGAGACGAGTGCCTGGCAGACACCCTTAAGGCATATATAGCCGGAAGGGACGGAAAGCCGGGGAAAGTCTATATAGGAGTAGTGCACAGACTCGACCGCCCTGTCAGCGGAGTATGCCTGTTTGCAAAAACTTCAAAGGCACTGGAGCGCCTCAACGCCATGCTTCGCAACTCCGAACTGCACAAAACCTACAGGGCCCTATGCTGTTCAAGGCCTGCTTCAGACGAAGGGCATCTGGAAGAGTGGATTCTCCGTAATGAAAAACAGAACAAGTCTTATGTGGTTTCGGCAGGAAGGCCCGATGCCAAACTTGCAAAATTGAACTACAGATACCTAAGAAGCACAGACAGATATCATCTGCTGGAAGTTGAGCTGTTGACCGGACGTCACCACCAGATCAGATGCCAGCTCAGTCATCTCGGCTGTCCTATCAAAGGAGACCTCAAATACGGGGCGCCACGTTCCAACCCGGACGGAAGCATATGCCTGCATGCCTGGAACTTACGCTTCATACACCCGGTGCGCAAGGAAGAGATGAACATCACTTGCGATGCACCTTGGCCTGATACTCGCTCGGCCTCTCATTCATAACTGACTTGAAAGCAGCATTGAAACTGGGCAGGGTATTGAAACCCGACAGTTTTGCCACTTCCTCCATCTTCATACGCGGATCCTTTGAAATCAGTTCCGCGGCATGTTTCACCCTATATGAATTGATAAAGGCGCTGTAATTCATCCCGGCATACTTGTTTACAGCCTTGGAGACATGGGTACGGTTGGCATAGATCTTTTGACTCAACTCCCCCAAGGAGACAGTTCCATACAGGTACGGTCGCTTCTCCTCCAGATAGTTTTTAACCTTTTCAAACACCTTGCTCATATAAACGGCATTGCTCTCAAGGTAAGAAAGATCACGGGCATGGTATTGGTCGCGGGAACTTTCCGGAGTTCTTTTTCTGGAAAACCCCGGCAGTTTAAACTTTAATTGGACAAGAATAGTTTTGTGTTTCATAATGGTACTATGAACAAATATATCTAAAAAATCCCCATCAGAAGCACTTCTGATGGGGATTTTTAAGGGACTGGGACGAAAAAATATGAAAATTATTTCTTTCGTACAAGTTTTATTGACTCGAAGCCTTTACCATAGACACCCGTCACGGATGACACTGAGAGGAATGCATCGGGGTCTATGCTCTTCACATATTTCAAAAGTATATTCAGGTCATACTTGCGTGTAAGGACCATTATGACCTGGATAGGATTTTTGGTGTACCAGCCTTTTCCGTCCAAAACAGTGACCCCTCTGTGGAGATCTCTGGTAATGGAATCGGCGATTTCCTGATAGTGTTTGGAGAAAATGAACACCTGCACGCTCTGTTTCGAACCCTGCAGTACGAGGTCCAGCACTGTGCTGTTGATGGCTATGAGTATGAAACCATACACTACCGTGGTAATCTTGGTTGCAAATGAAGCCAAAGACCCGTCTGTATTGTAGGAAGGCACAAAGAAGGATGAGAAGATGATCACCGCATCTATCGCCAGAAGCATCCTTCCCGGGGAGACATTGCGGTATTTGTTCACTATGAGGGCAAGTATGTCGGTTCCTCCCGTACTGCCGCCCTGGGACATGGTGAGACCTATGCCTACACCCACAAGGATACCACCCATTATCACCGACATCAGTTTGCCGTTGTCGATGGCGAGAGCCTGAATGATTTCAGGAGGGAGAATGTCCTGAAAAAGATTGAGACCTATGGAGGCCATCACGATTCCGTAAACTGTCTTCAGCCCGAAGTTGCGTCCGAGAGTAAGCAATGCCGCTATCAAAAGGAGTATATTGATTACAAAATAGGTATAACCCATTTTGATTACTCCTCCGGAAGCATACTGCACTATGGATGCGACACCGGTCACGCCGCCGCCGACAAGGTGATTGGATACGAGGAAAAGGCTCCATCCAAGCACATAGCACAGAATTCCGAGGGTGATGATAAGGTACTCCTTGACACCCCTGAAAAATTTGTTTTGTAAAATACCCATTACTTAGTTTTTTTGCTGGTAGGGATTCCGGCCTTGATTTCCTCAAATCCCTCACCGTATACACTACTGGTCGGAGAAACTGACATAAAAGCACGAGGGTCTGTCTTCTTGATTTCTTTCATCAAGTTGGTCAGTTCCTTCTTGCTGATCAGAATCAGAAGCACATTCTTGTCCATTTTGGTAAACCAACCCTGAGCCTTAAGCACAGTCACTCCCCTATCCAAATCATTGATAATATGGTCTGCAATCTTCTGGTAGTGGTCGGAGAATACCAGAAGCTGGTAGGAAGATTTCTGTCCCGCCACCACGAAGTCCAGCACGGTGGAGAAGAGCACGATTTCCACAACTCCGTAAATCATATCCGCAAATTCCTTCCCCGGAAGGAACAGGATCAGGGCTATGATAAAGAAGTCCATAATAAGAAAAGCCTTGCTCAGGGACACCGGCCAGTATTTGTTTATCATAAGAGCAACAATATCGGTTCCTCCGGTACTGCCTCCATAACGGATGACCATTCCTATTCCAACACCTTCCAGCACACCGGCTATTACCGGTATGAGCAGGGTCTCGCGCACATAGAAGAACTGGCCCGGAATGCAATGAAGAAATTCCATTCCGCCAATCAGCTGCATTGCCAGTGTGGAAACCACAATGCTGTAGATGGTCTTGAAGCCGAATCCTATTCCCATAGCCCACATGGCTATGATGATGAGCAGGGCATTGACAGCTATATAGCTGTACTGAGCCTGGATAAGGCCTCCTGTCGCATATTGAAGCACTGTGCACAGGCCCATCATTCCTCCGGCCGACAGACCGTTGGGAATCATAAATCCCTCCCAGGCAAAGGCAAAGATGAAACAAGCCACGGTCAGCCAAAACATGTCGAGCACCTGGCCGAAGACTTTCTTCCTGTCCATGATTTACTTTACGACTATATTGATAATTCTACCCGGAACTACAATCACCTTCACTATACTCTGTTCGCCGACATACTGGGCTGTCTTAGGCAACTGACGCACAGCGGCCTCAACTTCGGCCGGTGTAGCCGCCTTAGGCATTTCCACAGTGAAACGCATCTTGCCGTTGAACTGCACAGGGTAGGTCACGTTATCCTCCACTGTGTAGGCCTCAACATATTCGGGATAAGTTGCCTTGGTACAACTCTGAGTATGTCCAAGAGCCTCCCAGAGCTCCTCTGCAATATGAGGGGCGAAAGGACAGAGCAGCACGGTCAAAGGCTCGAGTATCGCCCTCTTGTGACAATCTCCCAGTTCTCCGAGAGCTATCATAAAGGCGGAAATGGTAGTGTTGTAGCTGAAGTTCTCGATATCCTCCTGCTCCTTTGCAATCAGCTTGTGAAGAGCCTTAAGTTCAGCCTTTGTAGGCTCCTGATCGGTCACGCACCATCCGTCACGGTCGTAGAACAGCCTCCAGAATTTCTTGAGGAAGCGGTTCACACCGTCTATTCCCTTGGTATCCCAAGGCTTGCTCTGCTCCACAGGGCCGAGGAACATTTCATAAAGACGCAGGGTATCGGCTCCGTAGCTGTCACATATGTCATCCGGATTGACCACATTGTACATTGACTTTGACATCTTCTCCACAGCCCAGCCGCAGACATACTCACCGTCTTCGAGCACGAATTCGGCATCGGCATAATCAGGACGCCATGCCTTGAAAGCTTCAAGGTCAAGCCTGTCATTGTGGACTATGTTCACGTCCACATGTATTTCGGTGGTTTCGTATTTATCCTTCAGGCCGTAAGATACGAAGGTATTGGTGCCGACAATACGGTAAACGAAATTGGAGCGGCCCTGAATCATTCCCTGATTGATAAGCTTTTTGAAAGGCTCATCGCAGCACACATATCCCAAATCATAGAGGAACTTGTTCCAGAAACGGGAGTAAATCAGGTGTCCGGTCGCATGCTCGGTACCCCCGACATAAAGATCTACGGATTTCCAATACTCGTCAGCCTCCCTGCTAACGAGAGCCTCTGAATTGTGAGGATCCATATAGCGCAGGTAATATGCCGATGATCCCGCGAATCCCGGCATGGTGCTGGTCTCCAGCGGCCAACCCTTGTAGGTCCAGTCCTTAGCCCTCGCAAGAGGCGGCTCGCCGTTGGAAGAGACTGTAAAAGAGTCGATCTCAGGCAGTGCAAGAGGCAGGTCCTTTTCATCCACAGGGGTAGGGATTCCATCCTTGTAATAGATCGGGAAAGGCTCGCCCCAGTAACGCTGGCGACTGAAAATCGCATCGCGAAGACGGTAGTTGGTCTTGCGGTGGCCAATTCCGTTTGCCTCCGCATAGTCCTTTGCGGCTTCTATAGCCTGTTTCACGTCCATACCGTCAAGGAAGCCGCTGTTGCACATTTTGCCTTCCTTGGCATCGAAGGAGGATTCGGAAACGTCGCAGCCCTCGATGATAGGGACTATAGGGAGATTGAATTTCTTTGCAAAGGCGTAGTCGCGGCTGTCATGAGCCGGCACAGCCATAATGGCACCTGTACCATAGCCCGCAAGCACATACTCGCTCACCCATACAGGGACCTTTTCTCCCGTTAGAGGATTGATTCCATAAGAGCCTGTGAATACGCCGCTTACGCTCTTTGTTTCGGAGATCCTCTCCCTTTCGGTCTTTTTGCGCACTTCCTTCACGTAAGCATCGACCTCATCCTTGTGAGCTGCAGAGGTAAGCGTGCCTACAAGTTCACTCTCCGGGGCAAGGACCATAAAGGTCACTCCGAATATAGTGTCAACGCGGGTAGTGAATATGGTGACAGGTGTCGTCTTTCCGTCGCACTCGACATTGAATACAACTTCAGTTCCTTCGGACTTGCCAATCCAATTGCGCTGCATTTCCTTGAGCGAATCGCTCCAATCCAGTCTGTCCAGGCCCTCAAGCAGGCGCTCGGCATAGGCGGAAACACGCAGCTGCCACTGTTTCATTTTCTTCTGCTCCACCGGGAAGCCGCCACGCACGCTGAGTCCGTCCTTCACCTCGTCATTGGCAAGCACGGTGCCCAAACCTTCACACCAGTTGACTGAAGTCTCGCCCTGATAGGCAATCCTCCATCTCATCAGTATGTCCGACTTCTCCTTTTCGGAAGCGGAATTCCAAATCTGTGGGGTAATGTCTTCGTAGCCCTCGGTAGAAAGCCTTTCCACCAGTTCGGAAATCGGTCGGGCACAATTCTTCGCAGGGTCGTACCAGCTGTCGAACATCTTCAGGAAAGCCCACTGAGTCCATTTGTAATAAGCCGGATCACAGGTGCGAACTTCCCTGTCCCAGTCATAGGAGAATCCTATGCGGTCGAGCTGCTCACGGTAGCGGGCGGTGTTTTTCTCTGTGGTCACCTCAGGATGCTGGCCTGTCTGAATCGCATACTGTTCGGCCGGAAGCCCGAAGGCGTCGTAACCCATAGGATGAAGGACATTGAAGCCCTTGAGTCGCTTGTAGCGGGAGTAAATGTCACTGGCGATATACCCGAGAGGATGTCCCACATGAAGTCCCGCTCCCGAAGGATAAGGGAACATGTCAAGAACATAGTACTTGGGTTTGGATGGGTCTTCAGTGACTTTGTATGTGCCTTCTGCGGCCCATTTCTTCTGCCACTTGCTTTCTATTTCTTTGAATTTGTATTCCATAACTATTCTACTACAAGGATGCAGGCATCTTTAGGAGTGAAACTGAGTTTGCGCACCTCGCCGAGAGCCACAAAGGCATCGCCGAGATTGTCGCTGCGCCGGACAGCCACAGCAGTCCTGCCGTTGGCGTATTCAAGGCGGGTGACCTCAAGACCAGCCTTTGCTGCCTGACGGGCAAGTCTGTCGGCATTGGACTTCTGCCTGAATGTGCCGATAAGAATGTAATAGCCGCTTTCAACGGTATTGGTAAGTCTGATGTCATTGTAGGAAACGCCTACATTCAGAAAACCGGTTCTCTGCCCTAAATTGCTGATGATAGCCTCCTCAACAGTTTCAGGTACAGGCGCAGGCGTAGGCGCAGGTTGTGCCTCCGGGGTGGCCTCAGGCTCCGGCTCCGGCTCTGCCGCAGGCTCTGTGGCAGGCTCTGTGGCAGGCTCTGCCGCAGGCTCCTGCTCTGCTACGGGACAGCAGAGCGTATCCGTCTTGGCTATACTGTCAGCGGGAGCGCAGCAACAGCTGTCCTTAGCAGCAAGAGTGCTGTCCTTGGCTTCACAGCAGCCACCGCATGAACTCGTGTCTGTGAGCGCAAGCGTATCGGGAATTGCACAGCAGGAAGCAACGGTATCTGCTTTAGGAAGTTGGGCTGATGTCGGACGTCCGGCAAGAGCGCGAAAGAAATCACAACCGCTGACGCATAGCGCCATAAGAGCGATCGCAACAGGTCCCAGAATCTTTTTCATATGGTTTTTCTTGTATAATTATCAATCCTACAAATTTAAGAAGAAACAAGGACAAAAGAAAATGAATATATTTGCAACTGATATGAAGAAAACCGTAAGTTTGGGAGCTATGGATCCCATTGAGATCTATGGCGCAGGAAACAAAATCATCGAAGAATTCTGCTCATACTTCCCCACCGTCAAGGCGGTAGTCAGGGGAAGTGAGATAACAATAGAAGGCAAAAGTTCTGACCTTGAGGAATTTACCCAGAAATTTGCCGAACTGGTTGACCGCAGGCATCACAAAATGAACCTGACAGTTTACGATGTCGAAGAACTCTTCAGCGGGGTAACCCCTTCCGAGAATCTCAGGACGGGAGCCGAATCCATCATAGTTTACAATACCGAAGGCAAGGCCATCCGGGCGCGCAACGCAAAGCAGCAGGAGATGGTGAAAGCCTATTTTGACAATGATCTGGTCTTCGCACTCGGTCCGGCCGGAACCGGCAAGACATACATAGCCATAGCGCTGGCGGTAAGGGCTCTGAAAAACAGGGAAATACGCCGCATCATACTGACGCGCCCGGCGGTCGAAGCCGGCGAGAGACTGGGCTTTCTTCCGGGAGACCTGAAGGACAAGCTGGACCCGTATCTGCAACCTCTTTATGATGCGCTGGGGGATATGATACCGGCCCGCAAACTGCAGGAATTCATGCAGGACGGCACAATACAGATTGCGCCTCTGGCTTATATGCGCGGACGCACCCTCGACAGGGCCTGCGTCATTCTGGATGAAGCCCAGAACACCAATCTGGGACAACTGAAGATGTTCCTTACCAGAATGGGCTGCGATGCGAAGTTCATAGTCACAGGCGACGCCTCCCAGGTCGATCTCCCGAACAAGGAGGACAGCGGTTTGCTGAAGGGAGTGAACAAACTGAAAAACATAAAGGGTGTCGCCACCGTCGTCTTCGGAAATGAAGATATAGTGCGACACCCTCTGGTGAGCAAAATCGTAAAGGCCTTTACTGAGCCTGAGCAGCCTTAGCTATCTCATTGTACTTGTCGTACTTAGCCTTGTAGTAAGGGTCCTC
>CAKMNE010000039.1 GCA_927798505.1 uncultured Bacteroidales bacterium | reverse complement strand
CCGGAGGCTGCCGAGGTGATGTGCGAGGCAATCCGCGATTACTACAGGCAGACAGGACGCAAAGTAGGTTTCAAGGCGGCCGGCGGAATCTCCACGGCAGAGGATGCCCTCCAGTATTACAACATAGGGTTGAGGATACTCGGGCAGGAGTGGATGAACAGCAAGTACTTCCGTTTCGGAGTAAGCCGCGTCGGAAATGCCCTTATGAGCGCCATTGAAGAGAAAGAAATACTGTTTTTCTGAAAGAAAGATGATTCTTTCGAAAGAATCGTAAATAAATAAACGTTTATTTTTTTAAACGGATAGTCAATTCTACCTTTTCGGCATGAAAAAGACTATCCGTTTTTGTGTCTTGCTGCTGCTGGTGGCGGTGGCTTGCGAAAAGGCTCCTTTCTTAGGAACCGACTTGAAAAACAACTATGACGATGGTGCCGGCCTTGAGCACGGCATGATCGAACTCGGCGAAAAGCTGGAGGATCCGTATTCGGTAGAGAATATGACCAAGGCTGTTCGTTCCCTCTATCCCACCAAAACTGATGTGATTCAGCTGCATGCGACAAATTACTATGTGCGCCTGCTTCCACGCGATGACAATGACCTGACCCTGTTGGAGGAAATGGGCGTTTTAATGCTGGACCATCCCTTGGACTACAGAATTGTGAAGGAGGGTGACTGGTATCACGATCCGGAAATCCCTGAGGGCTCGGTTACCTGGCAATATGCCGTGGTTCCGGTGGATTTCAAGGCTCCGGAAGGCATACGCTGCGAACTGCTGCACGAATGCTACCTGGTGGAGGAAGACCTGAACACCAAGGCGGAAGGCATAGACTGGGCGGAAGTGGAAAGGGAGTCTTTCCGTCTTACGGGCAATGCCGATATGCTGCCGGATGTGACCAAGGGTGAGTCGGATACTCCGCAGTACCCCAAGGGCAGGATTACGGTCTATGACGAAGACTATGACGAAGAACCGGTGGGAGTTGCAGGGGTGATGGTCTGCTGCAATGTGTTTGTCAGGATTGCAAAGACCTATACCGATGAGGAGGGGTATTACGAGATGAGCAAGAGCTTCACTTCCGACCCCCGTTACCGCATTCAGTTTGCCAACCGGAAGGGCTTCAGCATAGGTTTCAATGCCGTTGTTGTAAAAGCCTCGGTTTCCACCCTCGGAAAGCATAGTGCCGAGGGGTACAGCATTGCCATCAGCCCGGAAACGGACACCAATCTTTTCCGCAGGTCGGTAATCAACAATGCCACCTACGACTATTTCGAGATGTGCAGGCAGCCCGGTTCCACCCTGGCAGCCCCTCCGGCAAATCTCAGAATATGGCAGTTCGGATTTCTCGAAGGCTCTGCAACCCTGATGATGCAGCAGGGCGCTATAGTGGATTTCGAACTGATAGATGAGATTCTGGGTGAATTCGCACCTCTGGTCAGATTCTTTCTCCCGGACCTGGTGATCGGTCTCAGCAACCAGAACAGCTATGCTGCCATCTATTCCAATGTCACACACGAATTGGCGCATACCAGTCATTATATGAAGGTCGGCAACGAGTTCTGGGATTTGTATGCTTTTCACATACTCAGTTCCTGGGCAAGCTCCGGAGGTATTCTTTACGGAGTGGGAACCGAAAAATATGCCGGCTACTGTGAAGTCGGGGAGATGTGGGCCTATTATATGCAGAACATACTCTACCGCGAGCGCTATCCTGATTGGAGCTACACTTGGGGTACCAAATGGTGGTTCAGGCCGGAAATCCTCCTCTATCTGGATGACAGGGGACTCAACAGGGACAGGATTTTCACCGTGCTTGCCCCCGATGTGCACTCGCGCGAGACCCTTCAGCAGAGACTGCAGAGCCTGTATACCGAGTTCAAGAGCATAATCTACGAAGCCTTCAACCTTTACAATTGATAATCTATCCCGCTGAGGAACAGGGCGTGGCCGGGGACACTCTCTCCGGCCGCGCATCTGTCGTGCGAAGCCAGCAGGGTCTCCATTGAATCCGGGCTGCGTTTGCCCCTGCCAACCTCGAGCAGGGTGCCCACAATGGCTCTTACCATATTGCGCAGAAATCTGTCCGCTGCAATATGAAAACTCCAATGGTTCTCATCATCCATCTTCCAATATGCTTCGAAAACAGTGCAGATGGAGGTTTTGTTGTCTGTTCCTGTCTTTTCGAAGCAGGAGAAATCGTGAGTTCCAAGCAGGTGCTGAGCCGCAAGATTCATCTTTTCCATATCCAGTTCCGGCCAGGTGCACAGATGCGAGTACTGGCGGGAGAAGGGGTCTTTTGTGCGGTGTATGTAATAGGTGTATTCCCGGCGTCTGGCATCGAACCTGGCGTGGAAGTCCGGCTCTGTCAGCTCTATCCTGTGTACCACTATTGCATTTGGTAGGATGGCATTAATTTTGTAAGTTAGTGCCGCGGTATCGACGGCCACGGAACAGTCGAAATGGGCCACATAGCCGATAGCATTAACACCCGTATCCGTCCTTCCCGCACCTGTTACGGTAACCGTTTCTCCAATAAGGGTTGAAAGAGCCTTTTGGAGGGTCTCCTGCACGCTGGGCGCGTTGGGTTGTATCTGCCATCCGCAGAATTCGGCACCGGAATAGGAAAGAGTAAGCTTATAACGCATAGTGTGCAAAATTAGACATAAAAATGGAAAGTGTAAACATTAAGGAACTCAACGAGAAGATTCAGAAGGAAAGCGCCTTTTCAGATCTTCTTTCCATTGAGATGGGAAAGGTCATAGTGGGTCAGAAACAGCTTGTGGAGAATCTTATGATTGCTCTTCTTGCCAACGGACACATCCTGCTCGAAGGTATGCCGGGATTGGCTAAGACGCTTGCCATAAGCACCCTTTCAAAGGCGGTGAACGCAAAATTCAACCGAATCCAGTTCACTCCCGACCTGCTTCCTGCGGATGTTACGGGAACTCTGATATACAGCCAGAAAAACGAAAGTTTTGAAATACACAAAGGACCTGTTTTCGCCAATTTCGTACTTGCGGATGAAATCAACCGTGCACCGGCAAAGGTGCAGTCCGCACTTCTGGAGGCGATGCAGGAGCGTCAGGTCACACTCGGAGACAAGACCTATGACCTGCCGCAACCTTTTCTTGTAATGGCAACCCAGAACCCTGTGGAACAGGAAGGTACCTACCCTCTGCCGGAGGCCCAGCTGGACCGTTTCATGCTCAAGGTCCTCGTGGATTATCCGAAGAAGGAGGAGGAGCGCCTGATTGTCAGGATGAACAACAGCGGAGAGTTTCCGCAGCCAAATCCTGTCGTGAATCCGGAAGACATAGTCCGTGCCCGCGAGATAGTTCGTGAGGTTTATATGGACGAGAAAATCGAGCGCTACATAGTTGACCTTGTTTACGCAACCCGCACTCCTGCGGAGTATGGCCTCAAGGGTATGGAGAACATGATTTCCTACGGGGCTTCTCCACGTGCCAGCATAAGCCTCTGCGCCGCAGCCAAGGCCTACGCCTTCATCAAGCGTCGCGGCTATGTGATTCCGGAGGATGTGCGCGCCGTGTGCCCGCAGGTGCTCCGTCACCGTATTGGCCTGAGCTACGAGGCTGAGGCAGAGAATCTTACAGCGGACCAGATTATCGAGCAGGTTATCAATGCAGTCATTGTCCCATAACAAGAAGGATGCTGCGACAGACCTGCTGAAGCGGGTTCGAAAAATTGAAATCAAGACCCGCCATCTCTCGCATCAGATTTTCGCAGGAGAATACCATTCGGCCTTCAAGGGGCGCGGAATGGCATTCAGCGAAGTGCGCGAATACCAGTGGGGTGACGATGTGCGCCAGATGGACTGGAATGTTACGGCCCGTCTGCGCCAGCCCTATGTCAAGGTCTTCGAGGAAGAACGCGAACTCACTGTGATGCTGCTGGTGGATGTGAGTCGCAGCGGTCTGTTCGGTACGGTGGAAACCACCAAACGCGAACGCATCGCGGAAATCGCCGCGGTGCTCAGTTTCAGCGCAATACTCAACAACGACAAGGTCGGGGCCCTCTTCTTCTCCGACCGGGTGGAGAAATTCATCCCTCCCAAGAAGGGAAGGACCCATCTGCTTCATATTATCAGGGAAATGCTGGAGCTTGAGCCTCAATCCGACGGAACGGATATAGGCGGAGCTCTGCGTTACCTTACCAATGCCATAAAGAAGAGATGCAACGCTTTCCTGCTCAGCGATATGATAGATGCTGACGCGGATGGCAATCCACGTTGGGAGGAGGCCCTCAAGGTCGCCGCTGGCCGTCACGAAATTTCGGCCATCAGGGTTTTCGATCCAAGGGAACTGTCCCTTCCGGATGTAGGTCTTGTGCATATAAAGGACAGCGAGACCGGAAAGGGAGCTTGGGTCAACACCTCCAACCCCCGCACGAGGGAAAGCTATGCCCGATGGCAGGATGACTTTTTCCGCAAGGAGCAGGCTCTGCTGCGGCGCTACGACATCTCCAATGTGGATGTGAGCACGGATGGTGACTATGTCAAATCATTGATGGGACTTTTCAGATGATGCATATACTTACACTTGCGCTGGCTTTGGTGCTGGATGTGATTCCTATGGGTGATGCCTTTCTCAGGCAGCATCAGAAGAGGGATTCCATCCTGGTCGCAGACCAGCTCAGCTACGGATTCGCGCTGAAGGACGTCAAGCCGGGCACAAGCCTTGCGATGATGGACTTCGAAGAGGTGTGCAACGATGCCCTGGTGCTCGTGCGGGGCTGGCAGGTGGATACCGTCAGCACGGCGAAGGAACTGAAGAAGGGGATAGTAAA
The DNA here is from genome assembly GCA_927798505.1 of uncultured Bacteroidales bacterium. GTDB lineage: Bacteria > Bacteroidota > Bacteroidia > Bacteroidales > UBA932 > Cryptobacteroides. The sequence continues at coordinate 6,121 of CAKMNE010000039.1, read as the reverse complement.
CCTGGAGGCCAGCGTGGTGCTTGCGCCCTTCGAAGAAGGAGAGTACCATCTTCCTCCCGTCTATGTTGTCCGCAATCAGCAGGGAAGGGTGGACACCCTGGAGTTCGCACCTTCGGTTCTGGATGTGAAGACGGTGCCGGTCGATACCGCCACTTTTCAGGTTCACCCTCTGAAGGATCAGCTCACATATCCTGTCACTGTACAGGAGGTCCTGCCATATACAGCAGGTGCAATTGTCCTTGTGGGACTGATAGTTCTCGCCGTGCTCTTCCTGCCTGCACTTTTGCGGCGCAAGAAGGTCAGGGAGGAGAAGCAGGATCCTCCGCATATCGTGGCCCTGCGTGAGCTCGACCGCTGGCGCAGCGACAAGAACTGGGCTCCGGAAAGACAGAAAGCCTTCTATTCCGGCATCACGGATGCCCTCAAGACCTATATCGACGCCCGTTTCGGAATCGATGCTCCGGAGATGACTACCGCCGAGCTCTTCGATGCTCTCAAGGACTGCACCAGCCTCACTCCGGAACTCTTCGCGGCTTTGAAGGAGCTTTTCGAAAGGGCCGATTTCGTCAAATTTGCAAAACATGTGGCTGACGACAAGGAGAATGCGGAAGCGCTTCCTCTTGCAGTACGCTTTGTCACAAGCACTTACCAAAGTGATATAGAGGAGGGTTCAAGCAATGTTCTTTGAGTATCCGTCCCTTCTGTGGCTTCTCCTGGTGCCTGTTCTGCTTGCGGCTCTCTACATATACAGGGAGCTGGCCGCCCGTGTGCCTCACCTCAGGGTGAGCAATGCGGCTCCCTGGCTCAGTTCAGGGGGCAGTTTCCTTTCCGTGCTTTGCCATCTTCCTTTCGTCTTAAGGCTCTCTGCGCTTTGCCTGATAATAGTGGCAATTGCCCGCCCCCGTTCTTCCAGCCAGGTGGAAAAGATTGATACTGAGGGTATTGACATAGTCCTTGCAATGGATGTTTCCACCAGTATGCTGGCCAGGGACTTTACCCCGGACCGTATCAGTGCAGCCAAGGACATAGCTATAGAATTCATAGCCCAGCGGCCTTCGGACCGTATGGGAATTGTGGTGTTCGCAGGCGAGAGCTACACTCAGTGTCCGCTTACAACCGATCGCGCCACCCTTATCAATATGATGAAGGAGGTGCAGACCGATTTGATAGAAGACGGAACCGCCATAGGCAACGGACTGGCAACCGCGGTTGCAAGAATGTCCGGTTCGGATGCTCCGAGCCGCGTGGTGATTCTCCTCACTGACGGTGTGAACAATCGTGGCGAGGTGGCGCCTCTGACTGCGGCCCAGATTGCCAAGACCTATGGCATAAGGGTTTACACTATCGGGGTCGGAGCCAACGGCATGGCCCCTTACCCTGTTGTTACCCCTTGGGGGATAGAGGAAAGAAAGATTCAGGTGGAAATTGACGAGGAATTGCTCAAGGGTATTGCCGAAACCACAGGAGGCCGCTATTTCCGGGCTACCGACAACACCAAGCTTCAGGAAATCTACGCCGAAATCAACAGGATGGAGAAGTCCAAGACCAGCATTGACAGCTTCCCTGTCTACAAAGAGTTGTTCAGTCCGTTTGCTATAGCGGCGTTGATCTGCCTTCTCGCCGAACTGCTTGTAAGATTATTGCTAAGGAGGTTGCCGTAATGTTAGTATTCGCTTCATACAGATTTCTTTGGCTTCTGCTGCTTGTGCCGCTCATCCCGGCGCTCTACGCGGTGGCTCTTGCGTTTCGCAAGCGGCGCATCCGCCGTTTCGGCGATCCGAAGATGGTGGCTCACCTGATGCCTCACTACAGCAGGGCCAAGGGCTGGGTCAGAATCATACTTTTCACCCTTGCGTTCTTCTTCTTTGTAATCGGTCTTTCCCGTCCGCAGATTGGTGCAAAACTCAGTGAGCGCCAGACCAAGGGCGCGGAGATCATGATATGCCTCGATGTGTCCAACTCCATGCTTGCGCAGGACTACACGCCGTGTCGCCTCGAAAGGGCGAAGCTCGCAATTTCATCCCTTGTGGACAAGTTGCACGATGACAGGATAGGCCTCATCATCTTTGCCGGCAGCTCTTTTGTGCAACTGCCTGTGACAACGGATTATGTGTCCGCAAAGATGTTCCTGTCCTCAATCGATGCCGGATCCGTTCCCGTTCAGGGAACTGCAATTGGGGATGCCATACACACGGCGATGAAGAGTTTCAGCGCCCAGAGCGAGAAAAGCCGCGTAATCATTCTTATCTCCGATGGTGAGAACCATGAAGATGATGCAGTGGCTGCGGCAAAGGAAGCGGCTCAGGCGGGGATACGCATCTACACCGTCGGAGTAGGTTCGGCCGCAGGCCAGCCGATTCCTGTGGACGGCGAGTTGCTGCGCGACAAGGATGGAAACATAGTGGTCACCCGCCTGGACGAGAAGACGCTCAGGCAGATTGCCGACGCGGGTGGCGGAGCCTATATCCAGGCCGGCAACGAAGAGTTCGGCCTGAACCCGATAATCAACGACATACGCGCGATGGAAGGGGAACTTTTCTCCTCCGTAGTGTTTGAAGAATATGACGAACAGTATATGTATTTCTTCGCCATTGCCCTCATTCTCCTTGTAATCGAGATGCTTGTGGGCGAGAGAAAGAATGCACGCAAACTATTCAACTGATGTATTTGAAGAAAATCATAGCTGCCTTCGCGGCACTTGTCCTTGTCCTCCCGCTCTCAGCTCAGCAGGAAAAGAGGGAAGTGCGCTCCGGGAACCGTGCTTTCCGCAGCAAAAACTACAATGAGGCCGAAATAGATTACAGAAAGGGCCTGGTGAAGGATTCAACTTCCTTCATTTCCGCCTATGACCTGGCTTCATCCCTCTACATGCAGAAGGATTACGAAAATGCGGCCAGAACCCTGGACAAAGTGGCTGACCAGTTGCCCCAGTCGGAATATGCTTCCCGCTGGTATTTCAACAAGGGAAACATAGCCCTGCAGCAACAGGATTACAAAACGGCCGTGGATGCTTTCAAGCAGGCTCTTCTTCTGGATCCGGAAGATTTGCAGGCCAAGGAGAGCTACATCTACGCCAAGGAAAAGCTGAAAGACCGGCAGGATGGCCAGAACCAGCAGGATGGCCAGAACCAGCAGGATAACCAGAACCAGCAGGACGACCAGAACAAGCAAAACGATCAGAACCAGCAGGACGACCAGACCCAGCAGGACGACCAGAACCAGCAGCCTCAGCCTCAACCAAATGACGATCAGCAGCCTCAGCAGGACCCTGCCGGGCAACAGATCTCACCCCAGCAGGCCCAGCAGATGCTGAAGGCTATTCAGGCAAAGGAGAAGGAAACCCAGGAGAAGGTCGAGAAGGCAAAGGCCCAGCAGGCGCAGACCCGCCGTAAAGAAAACAATTGGTAAGATGAAAAAACTGTCTATCATATTTGCATTGCTTTTTGCTGTGCATCAGGTATTCGCCCAGGCTACCATCACTGTTCAGGCGCCCCGGGCGGTTGCTCTTGATGAACAGTTCAACCTCACTTTCACCGTAAACGACGAAAAACCGGAGTCCTTCAAGTGGGACTGTCCTCCGGATTTCAAACTCGTATGGGGACCTCAGACCGGCAGCAGCACTTCGATTTCGATGGTAAACGGCAAGACGACCAAGTCCGTTACCCACAGCTATACCTATATACTCATGCCGGTCAAGGAGGGCGAATTCACCATCCCGGCGGCAAGCGCGAAGACCAGGAAGGGCAGCTTGAGTTCCAAGCCCTTCTCCATCAAGGTGGCAAAGGGCGGAGCGTCCAGCGCCTCATCCCGCCCGAGCAGCAGTAATGCCTATTCCATCTCCAGCGAAGACATATTCCTGACAATGAGTTTGAGCCGTCGCGATGTGGTGGTGGGGCAGCCCATTACTGCGACCATCAAGCTATATGAAAGAGTGGGGGTAGCAGGCTTTGAAGATGTGCGTTTCCCTTCTTTCGACGGCTTCTGGAGCCAGGCCCTCGAGGCTCCTTCCAATGTGAATTTCCAGCGGGAAACGGTGGGTGACCAGATTTACAACGCCGCCGTACTCCGCTCTTTCAGCATAATCCCTCAGCAGGCGGGAGATCTTGAAATCGACCCGGCCGAACTGGTATGCCTCGTGCGTGTGCGCAACAACAGGGCTTCCAGCGGCAGCCTTCTTGACAGCTTCTTTCAGGATGAATACTCCACCGTCCGCAAGAGGGTGTCAACCAAGCCGGTCACAGTCCATGTAAGGCCTCTTCCACAGCCTCAGCCCGCATCATTCTGCGGAGGAGTGGGCAAGTTCAGCATAAGCGCCGCAATGAGCTGCGATTCGCTTTCAGCCCATGAGGCTGCATCCCTTACCCTTGTAGTGAAGGGAAATGGCAACATTTCGCTCATCGACGCGCCCGCTGTGGACTTCCCTGCCGATTTCGAGGTTTATGATCCGAAGATAAGCGAAAGGGGAGATGCCAGGGTTTTCGAATATCCTTTCATCCCGCGCCATCATGGCGATTTCACCATAGGCCCTGTGGAATTCACTTACTACGATACAGAAACTTCCCGCTATGTGACTCTTGCTACGCAGCCTATGAATCTGGAAGTAAGCAAGCTTGAGGGAGTGCAGGGTTCCGCCCCTGCCCAGGGTGGCTTTGTCGGTGTTGCGGGAAGGGATGTCAAGGATTTGGGAAGTGACATCAGATACATCAGTACGGGCAAGCCTGCTTTGCATCGCAGCGGACAGTTCTTCGTGCTTTCACCTCTTTTCTTTGTTCTTCTTGCGCTGATGATGGCAGTCGCCCTCGTTGTTTTCCTTGCGATGCGCGGGGCCGCCGCAAGGCGTGCGGATGTGGCCGGAGAGCGCAGGCGCGGAGCTTCCAAGATGGCCCGCAAGCGTTTGTCCGGTGCAGAAAGCTTCGAGCAGCTGCACAAGGCTCTGCTCGGTTTTGTTGCGGATAAATTGGGTATGGATGCGTCCGAGCAGGACAAGGAGGCGATTTGCGCCCGTCTTGTCGCCGAAGGTGCCTCCCGGGCTGATGCAGACGAGTTTGCCGCACTTCTGGTGACCTGTGAGTATGCCCGCTATTCTCCGGATTCAGGAAACGAAGCCCTGAATAGCAGTTACAATGCCGCTTTGCGTCTGATAACTTCTTTGGATGATGCTATGAGAAAAAATAAAAGCAAGAGGAAAGGCGCCGCGATGGCAGTACTGGCCGTGCTTCTGCTGGCTCCGGGCATTGAGGCAAGTGCCTCCGATGCGGATTCCCTATGGCAAGCCGGAATCCGCTCATATGCAGAAGGACAGTGGTCCGAGGCACGTGCGGACTGGGAAGGCATTGCTTCCGAGGGACTTGTTTCCCCACAACTGTGCTACAATCTGGGCTGCGCCTGCTTCAAGGAAGGGGATCTCGCCCATTCCATCCTGTGGTACGAAAGGGCTCTGAAACTCGACCCTTCCTACAAGGACGCCCGTCATAATCTGGAATATGCCCGCAGTTTCGCTCAAGACAGAATAGACACCCTACCTGAGTTTTTTCTGACCAGGTGGATGCGCAGTGTGCGTGCCTGGATGAGTTCTGACGGATGGGCTGTACTGGCTCTGGTGCTGCTTGCCCTGTGCCTTGCAATGCTTCTGCTTTTCCTGCTCACTGAAGGACCTGCCAGGGTCGTCGGTTTCTTCGCAGGGCTTCTGATGCTCCTGCTTTGCAGCGGTGCCTTTGGGTTCTCCCTCTCTTCTCGTGCGCAAAGCCTTGACGCAGAGCGGCTTGTCATTACAGTTCCGGTTTCTGTTGCCCGCAGCGCTCCTGACAGGCATTCCGGGACCGAACTGTTCATTCTCCATGAAGGCAGTGGCGCAGTTCTTACCGACGAGGTTGGAGAATGGGTGAAGATTGAACTCAGTGACGGAAGGCAGGGATGGATTTTGAAAACTGATTATGAAATTATTTGATAGTTCGCTAAAAAGTCCTATCTTTGTGACGACTATGTGTATAGTCTTGGAAACGATAATAGAGAACAAAATTTTATAAACTTATGAAGATTAAAGCATTACTTATCGCCTCTGCTCTCCTCGTTGCCGGCGTGGCAAATGCCAAGGAGAATGAGCAGTATGTTACCAACTCAT
>CAKMNE010000038.1 GCA_927798505.1 uncultured Bacteroidales bacterium | reverse complement strand
GGTCTCTTAGTTCAACGGATAGAACGAAGGTTTCCTAAACCTTAAATACAGGTTCGATTCCTGTAGAGACTACCAAAGCGCATCGGCAAAGGCCGGTGCGTTTTTGTTTACTGCAGGCAGTCCAGAAGTGCTTTGCCGACAGCGCTGCGCTTGGCCTCGCGAAGGGCCTCCCGGTTGTGAAGTTCAAGAAGATAGGCAACTCTTTCCTGCGCACCCATATAGGTCTCGCTGAGGCAAAGGCAACCTCCGAGAATGCCGATGACAGGAAGCCCGGCACTTATCTGGGTCACCGCCCAGGTGACGGAAGCGGCGTTGAGAGCAGTGGACACCAATCCCTCCCCCGGCGCTCCGACATAGCAATAGCCTGCCGGCACAAGAAGGGTAAGCAGCATCGCTGCCCATTCATTTTTAAGTTTGGGCTGGACATAGTTGCACTCGACCCCTGCCTCGGCGAGCAGTGACATCGCAGAATCATAATCCTCCGCAAGGAAGGCGCACAGGGCTTTCTGTACAAGCACGTCGCCGCGCTCAGGCGCAGCCACCAGGTACATACGCACGCGCTCGAGCGTAGTGCCCGCTTCCTTGTAGAGCCCCGCCTGCTTGTAGAGTTCCGCCTTGCGCCTGAGCGCGGCGTTGACCTCACGCGGATTCTGCGCCTCATAGACAATCCTCTCGCACTTCGCCGCCTCGAAAAGCAGCGAATCCCTGCGGGCAGTCTGAGCGTCGGCTCTACTTGAAAATGCTGCGGACAGGAAGATGAAGATTGAAAACAACAGCAGTGTTCTGCGCATCTTTGAGTGTATCGTTATATATGCCTACGGACATATAACTTCCGTAGATATTTCCTATGTAGAATAAAGAGCCGAGCGTTCCGAAAACTATGGTCCTCCAGTCCGTAGGGCCCTTCTTGACCCAGGCCTCGGCGGTGAAACCGGCAAGCACCCCGACAGTCATCAGGGCGGCTATTCCCTCGTCTTTGCGTCCGGCATAAATCTTCCCGAGTCCGGGAATCGCGGCAGAAAGTCCGGCGGCAAGCCAAGGGCTTTTCTGCGGGGTGGCATAGCGCTCGTCATAAACCTTGTCGAACAGCCTCTCCCCTTCGGTCATAGTGTAATCGGAATATGTGAAAGCGGATGCAGCCGCCTTGTACCCTGCCTTGTCGTCCTTCAGCAGGGACAGCGCTGCCATCTCGAAATATTTCAGTTCCTGATACGGACCGTTATAGGCCTCAAGCCGCCCCAGGCCCCTGTCGTAGCTGCCCGAATAGGCGTCGGAAACTACACCATAAAACACGCTCCTGTCGTAGTAGCCGGACTCTGCAGGGACCTTGGAGAACTGCTCGGCAGCGAGTTCGAGCTTGCCTGCGGTATAAAGGGTGAGTCCGCGAAGATACGCCAGTGTATCGGAAGGCTGGTAGGCATTGCCGTCCAGCCAGCTGAGCGCATCGGTAGTGAAATTGTTCCCGATGAGGTAATCTATAAAGCCCAAATCCTGAGAAATAGGGCGCTGCTGGGCACGGCAAACAGGCGCGCAGACAAGCAGCAGGGCAAGAAGGAGCTTAGTCTTCCGCATCTTTACGCCTCCTCCTGTAGGCTCTTTCATCTTCCCGGATGCGTCCCTGCCTTGTCTTAAGGGATGCGGGATAGGAGGCTGTGCCAACCCGGCTGCACCTCGTGACCCTGTCAAGATATGAGAAGAAACCGCGAACCGGGCCATAGGCCTTTACCGCTGCGGGCAGAAAGTCTATGCATTCCGTCTCGAACTTGCAGGAGCCGCTGATCTGGTGGCGTACCAGGTCCCACGCCGGGTGGGCAGAGGAATCGGAGGGCGCCTTTCTTCCGGCAGCAAGAGCCTCTGACACCAAAGCCCTGTCTCCACCTCCCTGACTGAAAGCGGGAAGGAAGGCAAAAAGCAGCAGAACTATGGTCAGCAGGCGTTTCATTTGCGGTTTTTGTCACTCATATCCATCGGTTTTGCGTTGGACGGAACGGTGAAATCGAACATAGGGTCGTCGCCGTCCAGGACCACATTGGAGTAAATCGTCCTCGTAATGGTAGAGTCTTTGGGGGAAGTGTAGGTAATCATTGTACTCCTGTGCGGGAAAGGCATCCAGCCCACTTCCCTGTATTGGGAGTAGTAAACTTTGGTGATATAATTCCTGTCTGCGTCAAGAGTGGCACTGAAAATAGGGAGATAATCCTTATAGACAATCTCACAGAATGGAGGAAGTTCCTTCTTTTCGGTGCGGAAGGTCTTCTTGACCATTCCGTCCTCCACATTTTCTGTAGCAAGAAGGCGGTAGCCCTCAAGTCCAACCCCCAGGTCCTCAAGTCTTCCGAACAGGAAGAGCGAAAGCAACTCGTCGGAAGCTCCTTCCATTCCCGAGTTTTCCACAAGAACCTCATTTGTATTAGGGAAATAGAACCTGGTCTCCCTGTTCACATTGGTCTCCATAATGTATTCCAGAGGCTTGTGGACAGCTACGACAAGACGGCCGTTATTGGAGCAATAAACGGTCTTCGTTGCAGTTACTACGCTGTTTCCCACCAGTGTCTTCGTCTCCACGTCGGCGCTGACCCGCTTCTGGGCGGAGGCCGTAAGTGCGTAGAGCAGAAGAAGCACGGTGAGAATACCGTGCTTCCTAATCATTTGTGTAAAAAGCTATTAGATAATGTCTGCCCACATCCACCAACGAGGGTTGTTGCAATATGGTGCTATATTGTCATCCAGCACACCGAGCAGGAGCATAACAGCATCGATAACATAAACAATACCGAAGCCGTCACCGGTTACGATGTTGAGGATAACAGCGAGCGGTGATGTTCCCATATACATACGATGGCAAGCGAGCCAGCCGGTTACAGGAATAACTGAGAGCACGAATGCTACGATTGGCTGAGGGTTTGAACCGATATGAATGGTAACATCGGTTACTGCAGGAGCAGCAGACTCCATTGCGAGAGGAGAAACCTCGGCAGCTGCCTCGATCATTGCGTCGATGGAAGCCTCATCTACTGAATAGTTTGCAGCGTTTGCTGCGATGCCCATAGCAAGAACTGCAAACAGGCTAACGAGAATTTTTTTCATACTGATTTGATTTATGAGTTAATAGTACTTGTCGCAAATAGTTTTCTCTTTCCACAAATATAGGCTATTTTTGCAACAAAACAACCATTATGACAGATAATTATATTTCCAGTCCGCATAATCCCAAAATCAAGCATCTTCTGCAACTGCAGCAGAAATCCTCTCTCAGACGCAGCGAGGGTCTGTTTGTTGTGGAAGGAAGGAGGGAAATATCCAGACTTATCAGCTCCGGATTCGAAATAGATTCGCTTTTTTATTGCCCATCCATTCTCGGAGCCGGTCAGGGTGCGGAAATCGCACTGAGTTTTCCGCCAAGGTCCCGATGCTTCGAGCTCTCGCCTGAGGTGTACAACAAAGTTGCCTACCGGGAGGGTACCGAAGGAGTGATTGCTGAAGTGAAAACCCGCAACCTGACACTTGAGGACCTGCCAGCAAAAGAGGATGCGCTCTATGTGGTGCTCGAAAGCGTAGAAAAGCCGGGCAATCTCGGAGCGGTGCTGCGCAGTGCCGACGCGTCCGGGGCGGACGCCGTAATTGTATGCGACCCGCTTACGGACATATGGAACCCCAACCTTATACGCAACTCCACCGGTGCGATTTTCAGCGTCCCTTGCGTAGCCTGCAGTTCGCAGGAATGCATTGACTTCCTCAAAGCACGCGGCGTGCGGATACTCACGGCGCAGCTTCAGGATTCGGAGCTGTATTATGATACGGATATGCGTCCGGCCACAGCCATTGTGATGGGCACCGAAGCAACGGGCCTGACCGAGATTTGGCGCAAGGCCGCTGACGCCCACATCCGCATCCCTATGCTGGGCCTGCTCGATTCCCTCAATGTATCGGTCAGCGCAGCTATACTATTGTATGAAGCAGTAAGACAAAGAAATGGATAAATTCGCACTTATCGGCTGGCCGGCAGCCGGTTCCCTCAGTCCCCTGCTGTTCGGGGCCGCATATGGCGGGAAATACGGATACGGCTTCATAGAGCAACAGGATTGGGCTACAGCCTGGCGCATCTTCACAGAAGGAGATTACCGCGCTGTCAATGTTACCGCGCCGCACAAGATGGAAGCCGCACGGGCGGCAGCGTGGCGCAGTCCGGAGGTGGAGGCAATAGGGGCTGCCAATATTCTGGTCAAGACAGATGATGGCATCAAGGCCTACAATTCCGATTACCTTGCAGTCAAGCAGCTGATACGCATCCACGCACCGGAGGCACGCACTGCCGTGGTTGTGGGTTTCGGAGGCGCGGGCAAGGCTGCCTTCAGGGCTGCTCTCGACTGCGGGCTCAGCACAACGGTGAAGCGGCACTCCGAGCTCACTGACGGAGTGTGCGCCGACCTTGTAATATTTACCCTGCCCAAAGCAGCTCCGGGTATGGAGAACATACTCTGCAATACGCTGATAGAGGCGAACTACCGGGACCCCCAATGCGAGAGCCTCGTCGGGGTCGGTCATTATGTCGGCGGAAGGGAGTGGCTCCGCGCCCAAGCCGTTCTGGGATACGAAATTATGACCGGTGAAGCACCGGACCGTGACGCCATAGGGCAGGTAAAGATTTGATCAAGGGAAATCAGTCCGCCAGCACCAATTCCACCGGGCAGTGATCGGAGCCGGGAATCTGGTCGTGAATTTCCGTTGAAACTATGCGGTCCCTCAAACATTCGCTTACAAGGAAATAATCGATACGCCAACCCACATTCCTTTGGCGTGCCGCCATACGGTATGACCACCACGAGTACTTCACCTCCTGAGGATGCTGGTAACGCCAGGTATCGATAAATCCGGAGGCGAGCAGCTCGCTCATCTTGCCTCTCTCCTCATCAGAGAATCCTGCGCTGAAATGATTGGCAGCGGGGTTCTTGAGGTCGATTTCCTCGTGGGCAACATTCATATCTCCGCAAACCACCACAGGCTTGGTCTGTTCGAGAGTCTTGAGATATGCCCTGAAATCATCTTCCCAGCGCATACGGTAATCCAGCCTCTTGAGCTCGTTCTGGGAATTCGGCACATAGGCGTTGACAAGAAAGAAGTCCCCGAACTCAAGAGTCACGGCACGGCCTTCGTGGTCGTGTTCGTCAATGCCTATCCCTGTTCTCACCGAAAGCGGATGCCTTCGGGTATAGATGGCGGTGCCGGCATAGCCCGGTTTGTCCGCATAGTCCCAATAGGATTCGTATCCGGGGAACTCCAGGTCTATCTGTCCCGCTTTCAGCTTCGTCTCCTGCAGACATACGCAGTCCGCATCGAAACTCTCAAAAATATCGGCAAATCCTTTGCCCACAACGGCTCTCAGGCCGTTTACGTTCCAGCTGACAAGTTTCATCCTACAGAGACCACTCTACACCGTCCTTGGTGTCTTTAACCTTGATTCCGAGTTCGTTCAGGGAATCCCTGATATGGTCTGATGTGGCCCAGTCCTTGGCTGCTTTTGCCTTTGCCCTCTCTTCGAGCACCATTTGCATAAGCCCCTCGATTACCTTCGAGTTGCCGCCGGCCGACTCTTCGTCCCTCAGGCCGAGAACACCGAAAACTATGTCGTCAAACAGTTGCACCAGAGTGTCGAGGTCGCCCTTGCTGAGTTTGAAGCTTCCGGCTTTTGCGGAGTTGATGAGCCTTACTGCTTCAAAGAGCTGGGAAATGGCGCCCGGAGTATTCATATCATCGCAAAGAGCATCATATACTCCTTCAAACACGGCCTTCACCTCGGCGGAAGTTGCAGGGCAGCTGTCCGGAGCCACTGCTTCCAGAGGATCTCCGTAAGCGTATTGCGGAGCCTTGGTGCCTGCAATGGCATAGAGGTCGCGTGCGGCCTGCATAAGGCGTCCCAAGCCCTTCTCTGCGGCTTTGAGAGCTTCGTTGGAGAAGTCGAGAGTGCCGCGGTAATGCGCCTGAAGTATGAAGAAGCGCACGGTCATAGGGCTGTAGGCCTGGTCGAGCTTCGGGTGGGTTCCGGAGAACATCTGCGGAAGCGTGATGAAGTTGCCAAGGGACTTGCCCATCTTCTGGCCGTTGATGGTAATCATATTGTTATGCACCCAATAGTGTACGCCCTGAGTGCCGCGGCAAGCCACGTTCTGGGCGATTTCGCACTCGTGGTGAGGGAACATCAGGTCCATTCCTCCGCCGTGTATGTCGAATTCGTTGCCAAGGTACTTCTCGCCCATCACGGAGCACTCCAGATGCCAGCCCGGGAAGCCTTCGCTCCAAGGGGAAGGCCAGTGCATAATGTGCTCAGGCTCAGCCTTTTTCCAAAGGGCAAAGTCATATGGCGCGCGTTTGTCGGCCTGTCCGTCCAGCTCGCGCGTGCCTTCGAGAGTATCGTCCAGGCTGCGGCCGCTGAGCACTCCGTAATGATGATCCGCGTTGTACTTGCGCACGTCAAAGTATATGCTGCCGTTGCTCTCATAGGCATAGCCTGAGTCAAGTATCTTCTTCACCGCCTCAATCTGCTCTACTATATGACCGCTGGCGCGCGGCTCGATTGAAGGCGGCGCCACATTGAGAAGACGCATGGCCTCATGGTAGCGCAGGGTGTAGGTCTGCACGACCTCCATAGGCTCCAACTGCTCGAGCCTTGCCTTCTTTGCGATTTTGTCCTCACCCTGGTCGGCATCGTGTTCGAGATGGCCCACATCGGTGATATTGCGCACATAGCGCACCTTGTAGCCCAGGTGGCGCAGGAGTTTGCTGAGCACATCGAAGGTCACTCCGGGACGGGCGTGCCCCAGGTGGGCATCGCCGTAAACGGTAGGACCGCACACATACATTCCTGCATGACCGGGATTTATCGGCTTGAAGACCTCCTTGCGGTGGGTCATTGTATTGGTAAGTAGGAGAACTCTCATTGATTCTATGGTATTTGGACTGCTAAGATACGAATTTTATTGCTATCTTCGCGTCGTGATTTTAAGCGGAAAACAATTATCGGACAATATCAAGGCCCAACTTGCTGAAGAGGTGGCCACTTTCCCGGAGAAATACGGCAGAGTGCCGCATCTTGCGGTTGTTCTGGTGGGTGACGACCCGGCCAGCGCAACCTATGTGCGAAGCAAGGGCAAGGCCTGCGACCTTATAGGAATACATAACACCACTATACACCTGCCCCAGGACACCTGCGAGGAATCGCTTCTGGAGCAGATCAGGCTGCTGAACGAAGATGAAGGTGTCGACGGCATTCTCGTTCAGCTCCCACTTCCGGACCACATAGACGAGATGAAGGCTCTCTATGCCATCGCGAGGGAAAAGGACGTGGACGGATTCCATCCGGAAAATGTGGCTGCGCTGTGGCGCCGCCGCACCGAGCCGGAGGAGAATCCGAAGTACAGCGTACCTTGCACTCCGCGCGGCATCATACGCCTGCTGAAAGCGGCCGGCGTTCAGATTGAGGGCAAGCGGGCGGTAGTTGTAGGACGAAGCAATATCGTAGGACTGCCGGTCGCCAAACTTCTGCTCAACGAAAACGCTACTGTAACCATTTGCCATTCACACACCGAAAACCTGGGAAGCATTACCAGGGAGGCAGACATCCTTGTTGTTGCGGTCGGTCAGGCCGGAACAGTTCGCGGGGATATGGTCAAACCCGGTGCAGTTGTAATAGATGTGGGCATCAACCGCGGCGAGGACGGGAAGATTCACGGCGACGTGGACTTCGAAAGCGTGAAAGAGCTTGCATCCGTGATTACCCCGGTTCCCGGAGGAGTCGGTCCAATGACCATCTGTTCACTTATGGAAAATACCGTCGACTGCTTCATTAACAGACAGTAATGGTTTCTTTCGAAAGCGACTACAACAACGGAGCCCATCCTACAGTACTCAAACATCTGATTGAGACTAATGAAGAGCAGTCTTCCAGCTATGGGAGAGACCGTTTCAGCGAAAATGCCAGAAAACTTATACGTGAGGCCTGCTGTTGCCCCGATGCCGACATTTTCTTCCTGGTCGGAGGCACGCAGACCAACTCCACGGTCATCAGCTCTTTGCTGAAGCCTTATGAGGGTGTGATTTCTGTGCCGAGCGGCCATATCGCAGTACATGAAGCCGGTGCAATAGAGATTACAGGCCACAAGGTGCTGGAGATCCCGGGCAAAAAGGGCAAAATCCTGCCCAAAACACTGGAAACGGAAATTCTGAAAATGGAACAGGACCCCAATGCCTGCCATATGGTGATTCCGGGAATGGTTTACATCACCTTTCCTACCGAATACGGAACCATCTACAGCGCCGGCGAACTGGAATCCATCTACGATATCTGCAAGGCTCACAATATGATTCTCTATATTGACGGAGCCAGGCTCGGATATGGCTTGAGCGCCAGTCTCAATGATGTCACCCTGCCGTTCCTTGCATCCCACTGCGACTGTTTCTACATTGGAGGCACCAAGGTCGGAGCCTTATGCGGGGAAGCCGTTGTATTTCCACAAGGCAATGCTCCAAAGCATTTCTTCACAATGACCAAGCAGAGGGGGGCGCTTCTTGCGAAAAGCCGTCTTGTCGGTGTGCAGTTCGAGGCCCTGTTTACGGACAATCTCTACTTTGAGATTTCCAAGCACGCCATTACTATGGCTACCGCAATGAAGGGCGCTTTCGTCAAAGCCGGACTGCAACTGTGGAACGACTCTCCCACAAACCAGATTTTCGTCGTGCTGGACCGGCAGATGATCGAAAGACTCAAAACCCGCGGAATTCTCTTCGAAATCTGGGAACCGGTTGACGAGACACACAAGCTGTGCCGCTTTGTGACCAGTTGGGCAACCCGCTTCGAGGATATACTGATGTTGGAAAAAGGCCTTATCTGAATGAGATAAAAAACCGGCACCCGTTTGGGCGCCGGTTTTCTATAGTGTAAACCTGTTAGAGTTCATTGAGCTCGTCAACGGCCTCATCCTTGCGGCCTACGACGATGTCCTGGTAGTCCTTCAGACCGGTACCGGCAGGAATCAGGTGACCGCAGATGACATTCTCCTTGAGGCCTTCGAGGTGATCGACACGACCGCGGATAGCGGCTTCGCTGAGCACCTTGGTTGTCTCCTGGAAGGAAGCTGCGGAAATGAAGCTGTTGGTACGGAGTGCGGCGCGGGTAATGCCCTGGAGCACCAGACGTGCTGTTGCAGGACGTGCCTCGCGGGCATTTACGGTCTTCAGACCCTGGCGTGCAAGAGACTCGTTTTCAGAGTGCAGTTCGCGCGCACCGATAATCTGACCCTCCTGGAACTTCTGTGAATCACCCGGTTCAAGAACGACGTATTTTCCGTAAATCGCGTCGTTGGCATCCATAAATGCCATCTTGTCCACGAGTTCTTCTTCAAGGAACTGGGTGTCACCGTGGTTGGTGATTTCCACCTTGCGCATCATCTGGCGAACGATAATCTCGAAGTGCTTGTCGTTGATCTTCACACCCTGGAGGCGGTAAACTGCCTGAACCTCGTTCACGATGTACTCCTGAGCCTTGACAGGTCCGAGGATAGCAAGGATGTCTGAAGGGGAGATACCACCGTCTGAAAGCGGGGTACCGGCCTTCACATAGTCATCCTCCTGAACCAGAATCTGCTTGGACAGAGGAACAAGGTAGTGTTTCTCAAGACCTGAACGGTTCCTGATGATAATCTCACGGTTACCACGCTTGATGGTACCCATAACCACCTGACCGTTGATCTCTGAGAGCACTGATGGGCTTGCACTTGGGTTACGGGCCTCGAAGAGCTCGGTAACTCGAGGAAGACCTCCGGTAATATCGCTGGCCTTGCCGAAGGCACGAGGAATCTTGATGATGACATCTCCAATCTTTACCTCTGCACCGTCTTCAACCATTACGTGGGCTCCTACAGGGAGGTTGTACTGCTTGAGTATGGTACCGTCAGCGTCAACGATATCGATGGCCGGACTCTTGGTCCTGTCCTTGGAATCGATGATGACCTTGTCGGAAGATGCTGAGAACTCATCGTTGCTGTCCTTGCGGAAAGTAACGCCCTCAAGCATGTTCTCGAATTTCAGGGTACCTGCAACCTCGACAATGGTAGTTGCGTTATAGGCATCCCACTCGCAGATGCGGTCTCCCTTCTTAACTGAATCGCCATCCTTGAAATAGAGAACCGATCCGTAAGGAATGTCATACTGGGAGAAGGTCATTCCGGTATTCTCATCGACAATGCGGAGTTCGGTCATACGGCCTACCACCACAGTCTGAACACTGCCGTCTTCGGATACTCTTTCAATTGTACGGAGTTCCTCGAACTTCAGGCGTCCGTCATACTTCGAATCGATGCTTGAATCTGCACCTGCTGAAGATGCTGTACCACCGACGTGGAAGGTACGCAGTGTAAGCTGGGTACCAGGCTCACCGATGGACTGTGCGGCAATCACACCGACAACCTCGCCCTTCTCAACCATACGGCTGGTGGCCAGGTTGCGTCCGTAGCACTTGGCGCAGACACCCCTGCGGCTTTCGCAGGTAAGCACTGAACGGATCTCCACGCTTTCAATTGGGAGATGGTCTATGAGATCGGCCTCTTTCTCACGGATTTCCTCACCCGCACGGATGATGAGTTCTCCGGTAAGAGGGTTGAAAATGTCGTGAACTGAAGTACGTCCGAGGATACGCTCACCAAGAGACTCGACAACATTGTCCTTATCCTTGATGGCAGTAGCCACGAGACCCCTGAGGGTGCCGCAGTCCTCCTCTGTGATAATCACGTCGTGGGACACGTCCACAAGACGCCTGGTAAGGTAACCTGCATCCGCTGTCTTGAGCGCGGTATCAGCAAGACCCTTGCGGGCTCCGTGGGTTCCGATGAAGTACTCGAGCACTGTCATTCCTTCCTTCAGGTTGGAAATGATAGGGTTCTCGATAATGTCCGCACCGGAAGAGCCGGCCTTCTGAGGCTTGGCCATAAGTCCACGCATACCGCAGAGCTGCTTGATCTGCTGGGT
>CAKMNE010000037.1 GCA_927798505.1 uncultured Bacteroidales bacterium | reverse complement strand
TAACGCTCATTTTTGTCAACTCTTGTCAAAAATTATTTTCTTACAAAATAAATGATATTTTTCCCGAAAAGCAATAATTGTCTTGTCATCACGACTTTATTGACTAATTTTGCAGTCTATGTCATCAACAGGCAAAACAAATGCGGCAAGGCTTCTGGATGCAGCCGGAATCTCCTACGAACTCATCCCCTACAGCTGGAGCGAGGAGGATTTGAGCGCGCAGCACGTCGCCGCCCAGCTCGGTGAGCCCATTGAGCAGGTATTCAAAACACTGGTGCTCAAGGGAGACCGCAACGGTGAATTCGTGTGCGTGATTCCCGGCGATATGGAAGTGGATCTGAAGGTCGCCGCCCGTATCTCGGGCAACAAGAGCTGCGAAATGCTCAAAATGAAGGAACTCCTGCCCACCACCGGCTACATTCGCGGAGGCTGCAGCCCCATAGGCATGAAAAAGCCCTTCCCGACCTTCATCTATGAATCCGCCCTGCTCTACCCCTACATCTACATCAGTGCAGGAACAAGAGGCCTGCAGATCAAAATCGATCCGCAGGCCCTGATTGACTTTGTCGGTGCGGGAATCTACCCGCTTTAGACCCTATTCCACGTAGAGAACCAGGCCCTTCAGGTACTCCCCTTCCGGGTGATATATGCTGACGCTATGATCCGCCGGCTGACAGAGGCGGTCCATGATCCGGACCCTGCGCCCCACAGATGCGGCAGCGCTGAACACGGCGAGCGCAAAAGCCTCCTTGTCCACAACCTGAGAGCAGGAGAAGGTGAATATGATACCGCCCGGAGCCACCTTGGCAATTGCAGCGGCATTGAGCCTCTGGTAGGCACGGAGGGCATTCTTCAGCACTCCGCGATGCTTTGCGAAAGCGGGCGGGTCAACAATCATAAGGTCATATTTCCCCTCCTCGCATTTCCCGAGGAACTCTATGGCATCCGCGCAATAGGAAGTATGCGCGGTGAAGCCGTTCAGCGCCACATTGCGGTCCACCATAGCCATAGCCCTGGCGGAAGAATCGACGGAATCCACGTGCAGGGCGCCGCCCGCAAGGGCATAGACCGAAAAGCCGCCGGTGTAGCAGAAGAGATTCAGCACATTGCGTCCGCAGGCATATTTCTGCACCCTGGCCCTGTTCTCCCTCTGGTCCAGGAAGAAACCGGTCTTCTGCCCCTCGTTCCAGTTCACCAGGAACTTGTGACCGTTCTCAAGGACCACGGCCTCACTGCTCTCGAAACCCTCGGCCTTGTAGAGATAACCATCCACCAGATCGAGTCCGGCCTTGAATGGAGCCGTGCCGGAACTCTTGTCATACACGGCCTTCAGAGCCGGTCCATAAACGCTGCGCAGCGCCTCCGCTATCTGCTTCCTGGCGCGGAACATCCCGACCGAATGAGCCTGCATCACACAGACCCCGTCATAGAAATCCACAATCAGCCCCGGAAGTCCGTCGCCCTCTCCGTGAACCAGACGGTAGCAGTTCGTATTATCGGAATCAACCAGGCAGAATGCCTTTCTGGCCTCGAACGCAGCGCCTATTGACCCAGTCCAAAAGCCTGCATCAATATGCTCCTGCCCGAAAGAAAGCATCCTTACGGCTATCGAGCCTATCTGGTAATGGCCGCAGCCCAGAAGTGAGCCGTCTGAAGCCCACACCGACACCACATCCCCTTCGGCAGGACTGCCTGTCAGCTGGGCTATGGCACCTGAAAACACCCAAGGGTGAAAACGCAGCAGGGACTCCTCCCTACCTTTCTTTAATATTACCTTGCTCATCGAATTGTAACGGATTCTGTGGACTATCCATAAGTTCAAGATACATTTCACGGCATATCCAAGCGTCAGTAGCCGCATACATCTGCTGAGCGGCGGTCAGCGTGGGTGCCTCCCAGTTGGAAAGCTGCTGGGTCTTGGAAATGCGTTTGCCCAGAATGATTGCGGACATTTTCTTGACGCTCTTGTCCTTGATGCCCCATTCCCAGACAATCTTCTGCAGGTCCACGAAACCTTTTTCCTCAAAATGGGACAACTTCTGCAAAGCGCGGACATCATCATGGGAGGCTGCGCCCACCTTGATGATGTCAGGATTGGACAGCACATCTCTCAATCCCTTCTTGAGGCCTGTTTTCTGCACTCTGAAAAGATAAGCCCTGTCCGCTCCCGAGAGCTGAAGCAGAGCCACGCCGTGGTGAGCCTGCCTGTGTTCGAAACAAGGTCTGGTTTCAGTATCAAAACCCAGAATCTTCTGCTGTTTGAGATAATTGACGGCTTTCATAAACTTGAAACCGCAATTGTCGATTACCTGGATTTTCCCCGGGAAAGCTCCCAGGGGCAAAACTTCAATTTCCTCTGGTGAAATGCTAATTTTGAATGTATCTTTCATCAGTATCGATTATGGAATAATTTCCTTCATTGTCCGTCAGGGCGATATAGCTCTTGCGGAGCGGATAGGAAATCTTGTGTGTAAACGCATTCCTGCGTCTTAGTTCGCGGTAGCACTCCCTGGCCGTATCCTCCAAGTTGGCGGATGCATAAATTACCGGAGACTCGGCTCCGAATGCCCTGAACAGGGAGTCCAAATCGTAAGCCGCCACCTCCTTTACCCTAGGGGATGTGAACACTATCATTTTGCCTGCTTCCTTGCCTAAAGGAGTCACCCCGTCGTTTCCCAGCGCAAGAGTGTCCATAAGAGCAAGGGCTGTCCTTACCATCACAGTCCGGTATTTGCTGCAAGCGGCATCATCCTCCTGATTCAAAGGAACTGCCGCCACCTTGGCAATGGTTTCGCCGCAAAAATCCGGCAGGCCGTCGGAATACAGGAAACCGTCCACATTGTCGTGCACGTCCACAGTATCCAGATAGGCGGCGAGCTGCATCACCTCCGATGCGGAGCCGAAAAGCACAATCTCTCCTTCCGCGTTGCCCGGATTGTAGTTTTTCACCCGCGCCTGAATGGCAGGACGCTTCCCTGCAATGGTTTCAGCAACCAGATCCACTACCGGAACGGAGTTGCCCGGTTTCTGCCTGCAGGACGACAGGGCCAGCAATACAAACAGCAAACTGAATAAGGTCTGTTTCATATTCTGAAAATGGCATAAACCAGATTCTTTACAATATAAAGGGCGCATACAAGGGCAATCGCAAGGGACACCGAACCTGACAGCACGATTGCAAGCACTGCAATAGCGAAAGCCTCAGCAAGAAAACTGATGCGTTTGAACTTCAGCTTAGAATCGGCCTCCATCCCTTTCCCGAACTTCAGAGAGAACATAGGCACTCCGCTGACCATAAGAACGCCGCTTGCCAGGGCAAGAGTCGGGATAAACCACAGCGTGCCGCACCACTGCGCAAGCGCTGACAGAGGCTCGAAGGCCGTAAAGCAGCAAAGCGAAGCGCAGAGCAGGGCTGCAACCGGCGAAGCAAGGCCGATAAAACTGCTGTGCTGCCTCTCGTCCACATTGAAATGCGCAAGGCGAAGGCCCGCAAACACGGCGAAGGCCAAAGGAATATAGCAGAGCCAGCCGTGATACCAGGTGCAGAGGGACATGGTCCTGTGCATCATAACGGCCGGCAGCACTCCGAAGCTCACCATATCTGCAAGCGAATCCAGCTGCTTGCCCATTTCCGAATAGGCGTCAAGCACGCGTGCGGCAAGCCCGTCACAGAAATCGAACACGGCGGCCGCAAGCATAAGGGCAAAAGCGAGATCTACCCTGCCGTCAAGCGCAAAGACTACTCCCAACACGCCGCAGGCGAGGTTGAGCGCAGTGATTGTATTCGGTATATGCTTTTTCAGGGACATTATCGGATGATATTAGGATGCTTCTCGGCATATCCTTCCGGAAGAGCGCTGCGATGGATAATGATATCCATGCTCTGAGCCCTTACGAAAGCCTCGCTGGCATACCATATGCCTTCGTATTTGCCTGCTTTTCCCCAGCTGTTCTTGACCATATAGTACTTGTTGCCCCACTGGTCACGGGCTATGCCGAAAATCTGCATTCCGTGATCGTCGGTAATGGTCTTGTTGTCGAACTGAAGCTGACGGGTCTCCTGTGAAACAGGCTTCTCGACAACATTGTTCACTGCCTTTTTCTTTGCATCCTTCTTCTTGGAAGCGGCAGCCTTCTTGTCATCAGCCTTGCCTACCCAGCGCTCCTGGTCGGAGCCGGTATTGTTGGTAGCAGTGACATCGACCAGAATTGCAAGTCCGTTGCGGGTAAAGCCCGGCTCGCTGACATCGGCGCCCCATGCTGCGGTATAACCGTTTGCAAGAGCGTTGTCGAGGATTTCCATAAACTCGTCAACAGGCACATTGTAAACTGAATCCCAACGCCAGTTGTCACATACTTCCAGCTGGAACCATGTGTAGAAAGGATGGTGGGTGAAGCTGGAAACGGTAACATACTCCTCAGGCTTGAAGCCGAGGGCGTCGCGATAGCTCTCCGGGGTGTACTCTACTCCGTCAACGGTGAATGTCTGAGGATACTCTCCGAGATATGCGTCCAGGATGCCCTGGAAACCCTTCTGCCAAGCCGTGGTGAGAGTATTGTTCGGGTTCTTTGCCACTGCCTCCACATAAGCCTTGAGCACAGCGTCGAGCTCGGACTGGGCCGGCTTCGCTGTTCCGTAATTCATTCCGGTCATCTCTGCCTGAGGGACAATGCCGTAGTCTGCAATCACATGAAGCACGTCGTCAGCCTCGCTTCCTGCTCCGAAAGTGAGGTTTCCGTCAAGCCTTACATACTTTTCAGCACGGTCGGCATAAGAGTGGCTGACCACGAAAAACTCGGAGAAATCAGGATATTTCGATTCGTCTGTAATCCCGTTGATACGGATGACCTCGGACTCTACAAATCCAATGGTTGAGTATGCCCAACAGGTACCGCTGCGGCTCTGGTCTTTCACTGACGTAATAGGATTTGCAAGTTCGGTAGTGAACTGATACTCAGGAAAGTCGATCGTTGGCTTGCTCTGGGCGGAAGCAAGGAGCGCAATGCCCGATAAGGCTGCTGCAATAATAATTCTTCTCATATCTATTGTAGTTTTGTATTTTCCGCCCCAAATTTACGAAATTCCCGCAAATAATACTTACATTTGAAATCTTATTCAAGTACGATTATGCGCAAGTATTCATTCATATTAAGCTCGATTCTGTTGCTGGCGAGTGCAACAGGATGTAACACAGAGATTTCAATCGGGACGAAGAATGGTCCCGAGCTGATCTTCACGACGGACACTCCGTTCGAGGACGGCATGCAGGCAGGCATTTTCATCGACAGGCCCATGCTGTACCGCAATGTCAAGTCAAGCTACAGTGCCGGAAAACTCCTGACCGAAAACAAGCTGTACTGGCTCAAGGAAATGCCTCAGGACACAGTTCTGAACTTCCGTGCCTACAGCCCGTACAATACGGCTTTCAACGTTGCAGGCGTAGTGCCGTTCTCAGTTGCCATAGACCAGAGCACGGACGAGGATTTTGCCGCATCCGACCTGATGATGGCAAAGACCGAAGCGTCGCCCGCCGACAAATCCATCAACTTCAACTTCGAACACAAACTCTCGAAACTCACCATCTATCTTAAAAGCGAAGAGCAGATCGAGGAGGTAACCCTCTCGGGCGTTATGCCATCGGTATATCTTAACTTCGAGAGAGATCTGTTCCGTCCTTCCGGAGACAGGCTTGAACTGAAAGGGCATCTGAGCGGCAAGGACAAGGACGGAGTGAGTGCCTACGAGTTCATCCTCATTCCCCAGAGCGCAAGCCTTCAGCTCAGCGCAAAGGCCGGCTCGCACAGCTGCACTGTCGTCAGCACCGCTAGCGTAGACCTGGAAGGCGGAATGCAGTACACTCACGAAAGACTGATAGACCTCGACGCCGACCGCCGCAGTCCATATCCTTTCAGCCTTCTGCCCGGAGATTGGGAAGAACCTTCGTTCAGCTACGAAGAGCCGCTGCCTGAGGGTCTCGAACTGCTCAGCGCCACTCAGCCCGGCATCTACTCATATGGCAACGGTATGGTTAAGGAAATTCTGCTCAGCGACGACCCGGGCTGCCAGGGTGCGCTGCTCTACTCCAACAAACTCAACGCATACAGGGTTATGAATCCGTCTCAGGGACAATATTTCAGCATCAGTATCCCTTCCGGAGCCCTGAAGCAGGGCAGCACTTACACCGCCACCCTCAATTCACTGTCCATTAAAGGCATTCCTGAAAGCCTCAGTTCTACTGTCAAAGTGGAGAAAAAAGAAGGCAAGACGGCCTGGATTGTCGATGAATCCAACGGCCTTGCTTATGTAATCAGCACCAATAAGTAGTCCAGTATGAAGAAGTTATATACCTTATTTGCAGCATTGCTCCTTACAGGGGGCCTTGCCTTTGCAGAGATTGTAGATCAGTCCAGGGCCGAGACCATCGCCGCCCGCTGGCTGGGATGCGAACCCGTCCTGAGCTGGGAAGCGCCCCGCACCAAAGCCGATGCTCAGCCCCTCGTGTATGTATTCTCCAATCCTGGCGGAGGCTGGGTTATGATTTCAGCAGAGGACGTACTCCGCCCTATCCTTGCCTATAGCGACGAAGGAGAGTTCAGGAGCAGCGGAATGCCGCTCCATATAAGCAGATGGATCGAAGGCTATGTCCAGACCATTCGTGAAGTAAGGGAGAAGCAACTCCGGGCTGAGCCGCAGACTATGCAGATGTGGCAGACCGCGGGCTATCGCACCAAGGCGAGCGGCGGGAAACTGCTGGAAACCGCTTCCTGGGGTCAGGACAGTCCGTACAAGCTGCTCTGCCCTACCGTTACTGAAAACGGACGTCAGGTCAGGGCCGTCTCAGGATGCGTTGCAACCGCAATGTCCATAGTCTGCCGCTACCACCAGTGGCCTCAGAAGGGAAAGGGCACAATCGGAGGATACAAATACCAAAGCAATGAGGGCCAGACTGTCAGCATTCCGTCATTCAGCATAGATGAGCATTATTACGACTACTCCCTCATGCCGCTGAAATACACATCCAGCGCAACCAGCGCCCAGAACAATGCGGTAGCCCAGCTGATGTACGACAACGGAGTCATGGTGCAGGCCTCATACAATTATTCTATCGGAACCGGAGCCTATTCTCAGGAGATATGCTATGCCATGTTCCAGCATATGTCCTACTCCGGTAATGCCCGCCTCGAATATAGGAGCGAGTACAGCGACGTGGAGTGGATCACTATGATAAAGAATGAGATAGACTCAGACAGACCAATCCTTTACGGCGGATATGACCCTGACAACGGAGGCCACCAGTTCGTCTGCGACGGATATGATGCCAAGGAGTATGTGCACATAAACTGGGGCTGGGAGGGTATGAACAACGGCTACTACACCCTTCAGCTCAGCATCCCGGGAGACTCCACTTTCGATGTATATCAGGATATGGTAGTAGGACTTGAGCCTGACAAGGACGCAAGCACAGAAGCTTGCGGAGGGCCCGTTTCCTTTATGAACTACTCGGGCAACAAGGGTCTCGAGCTCGTTTCAGGTGCGATAGCAGACAGGAGTTTCCGCATCAAAGCCGGAAGTATGTACAATCAGAACGAACAGTTTGCCTATGTGGGACAGATTCGCGCAGTGCTCGTGGACAAGAACGGAACGCTCAAGGAAGTGATTTCAGAACAGAAGAGCATTACCATTGCCGCCGGCAGCTTAGCCACCTCCAACATCCAATGCAACATCAACAGCTCAATGCTCGAATTCGGAGATGCGGTCATTGTCCAATTCAAGGACATCGGGGACGAGTGGAAAAAGGTAAGGTCATACAAAGACTACGGTACCGTTTACAGTGCGCTGATGTATGTGGAAGCCCCTTTCATCAAACTTGAAGACTCATACTATGCCGGTGACAAACTGTATTTTGAGCTTTCGGAAAGCGGCAAATGCATAGAGTCCATCGAATGGGTTTTCGATGGCGTCACACAGAAAGGCGTCTTTGCCGAACTGAGTTCAGGCACTCACAGCCTCAGCGCAACAGTCTGCTATTCCGACGGCGGAACCGATGTGATTTCAACAACAATAAGCGTGCAATAAACTCTGCTGCACGCTTCAAAAAAAAAGGATGACCGCAAGGCCATCCTTTTTCGTAGTATTGAAGTAGAATTACTTTGTGATAACTTTTGCCATTTCGCAAACCTTGTTTGAGTAACCCCACTCGTTGTCGTACCAAGCGCAAACCTTAACGAATGTAGGATCGAGCTGGATACCTGCCTTCTCATCGAAGATAGAGGTACGTGGGTCGTTGCGGAAGTCGGTAGAAACAACAGCGTCGCTGGTGTATCCGAGTACGCCCTTGAGCTCACCCTCGGAAGCCTCCTTCATAGCTGCGCAAATCTCAGCGTAGGTTGTAGGAGTAGCGAGTTCAGCGGTGAGGTCAACGAAGCTGACATCAGAGGTAGGAACGCGAAGTGACATACCGGTAAGCTTGCCGTTGAGCTCAGGGAGAACCTTACCTACAGCCTTTGCAGCACCGGTAGATGAAGGGATGATGTTCTCGAGGATTCCACGGCCACCACGCCAATCCTTCTTTGAAGGACCGTCAACGGTCTTCTGGGTAGCGGTAGCAGCGTGAACGGTTGTCATAAGACCGCGAACGATACCGAACTTGTCGTTGAGCACCTTGGAGATAGGAGCAAGGCAGTTGGTGGTGCAAGATGCGTTGGAGATGATGGTCTGGCCAGCGTAGGTCTTGTCATTGACACCGTAAACGAACATTGGGGTAGCGTCCTTTGAAGGTGCACTCATGATGACCTTCTTTGCACCGGCAGCGAGGTGAGCGGATGCGAGCTCCTCAGTAAGGAAGAAACCTGTTGACTCGACAACAACGTCTACTCCGAGAGCGCCCCAGGTAATCTGTGAAGGATCCTTCTCAGCGAAGACCTGAATCTTGTTGCCATCTACGATGAGGTAGTTGCCCTCAACTGAAATCTCATGCTTGAATTCGCCGTGTACTGAATCGTACTTGAGCATGTAAGCGAGATAGTCAGCATCGAGAAGGTCGTTGATACCAACAACCTGGATGTCATTGCCAAAGTTCTCAACTGCAGCACGGAAGACCATACGTCCGATACGGCCAAATCCGTTAATACCAAGTTTAATCATTTTCAATTGATGTTTTATTAATAAGTTGTTAACTGTTTGCTCTATTTTGGGCGCACAAAGATACAAAATTCTTGTCAGAAATCAATATCTTTGCAAAAATACTACGAGGATGAAGATTCTGATAACAAACGACGACGGCTACAAGGCAAAGGGCATTCAGGCTCTGGTCAGGACAATGAAAAAATACGGCGAAATCACGGTTGTCGCTCCCAAACATCATCAGTCAGGCATGTCGATGGCTGTTTCTCTCGGCAAACTGATAGCAGTCAAAGACCTCGGCTTCGAGGACGGCGTACACCGCTACTATGTTGACGGTACGCCCGCAAGCTGCGTCAAATACGCAATAGACGAGCTGTTCACTCCCCAGACCTGGCCGGATGTGGTGCTGAGCGGCATCAACCACGGCTCCAACGCCTCCACAGCCATGTGGTACAGCGGCACCATAGGCGCGGCCCGCGAAAGCTGCCTGGTCGGCATTCCGTCCATAGGCGTTTCCCTTGACAACATGTCCCACGATGCGGATTTCTCCGCAGTGGAAGAGCTCTTCCCTGCCATCTTCGAGCAGCTTATGGCTGTGTACCCCAAAGGAGGCAGGGTCATCTACAATGTCAACTTCCCCGACCTCCCTGCGTCCCGGATCAAGGGCGTAAGGGTGTGCGTGCAGGGTGACATGCTGTGGGAAAAGGAATTCGTCCACCCTTCGGAGCTGGGCATCGACGACATCCCGCCGCTTGAGGACGGAGAGAGAATCTTCATGATGGCGGGCACTCCCGTCCCGGGCGACAATCCGGCGGAATCCGACAACATTGCCCTCGAGGAGGGCTATATAGCCATCACTCCCCAGGCCATAAGCAACACCGATTTCGATGAATACAGACGCCTGCAGCACATTGGTTTCAGCTTATGAAGTACTATCTCATAGCCGGTGAGGCTTCCGGCGACCTTCACGCCTCCAATCTTATGAAAGGCCTTGCGGCCGAAGACCCTCAGGCGCAGTTCCGCTTCTGGGGCGGCGAAAAGATGGCCGCAGTGGGAGGCGAACTCGTGCACCATTACAAGGAAGGCGCTGTGATGGGAGCAAGCGAAGTGTTGCGCAAGGGCGGCAAACTGCTCGCGAACCTGCGCAACTGCAAGCGCGACCTGCTCGCCTGGCATCCGGATGCCGTAATCCTTGTGGACTACCCGGGCTTCAATATGAAAATCGCCCGCTTCGCGCATTCCCACGGCCTGAAGGTGTACTACTACATAGCCCCGAAGACCTGGGCCTCACGAGAGGGGCGCAACCGAGATCTCAAGCGCTACGTGGATATGCTGTACATAGTCTTTCCCTTCGAGATTCCATATTTCGAATCCAAAGGCATACCCTTCGTTTACAAGGGCAATCCTCTGGTCGAGGCTATAGACAAGGCGGACCGCACTCCCGTGTGCGAGGGGCCGAGCATAGCCATACTCCCCGGCTCCCGCAAGGCTGAGATCAGCCGTATGATGCCGGTGTGCATGGAAGTGGCCGACGCCCTGCACGCGCTGCCGGCCTACAAGGACTTCAAGTTTCTGGTAGCCGGTGCTCCGTCGCGCGAGCCTCAGGACTACCAGGAGTGGATCGAGCCGCGCGCGGCCTATGTCTCCCTGGTCTTCGACCGCACCTACTCCGTACTTTCAGGCGCCCGGGCGGCAATAGTGAATTCCGGCACGGCATCCCTCGAAGCCACCCTTCTGGGCACGCCTCAGGTGGTCTGCTGGTCCACTTCCCCGCTCACAGCCTTCCTTGCACGCAAGGTGCTCAGAGTCATGGACCATATCAAATATGTGTCCCTTGCGAACCTGATAGCGGACAAACTCATCTTCAAGGAACTGATTCAGGAGAACTTCAACGCCCCGGCAGTCACAGCCGAGCTGCGGCGCCTTGTGGAAGATGATGCCGTGCGGGAGCAGATGCAAAAAGACTACGCCTCCGTCCGGGATGCTCTCGGAGAAGGCGCAGCCTCACGCGAATTTGCAAAAGATAT
>CAKMNE010000036.1 GCA_927798505.1 uncultured Bacteroidales bacterium | reverse complement strand
CTTTTGGTACTGGGTAGGAGAATCGAACTCCTATTACAAGATTGAGAATCTTGGGTACTAACCGTTATACGAACCCAGCATGTTCCCCGTTTGGGAATACAAAGGTAAGAATAAATTTTGATTCCGCAATAGGGAAGTCGAGTTTTTTGAGGAAAAAACTCAGAAACTGAACTTCAGAACCATAAAGAACAGCACTCCGGCCACAACAAGCTTGAGCACTGTAGTGATAATGAACCCCAGGAAAGTGCCTATGGAAGCCTTGAAAGAGGCCCACACACCACGGTTCTCAACAAGAAACTCTCCAAGGAACGCTCCGATAAGGCTTCCGCCTATCATTCCTATAGGTGCCAGGAACATTCCCGCAAACAGACCTATGGTAGCTCCCACCGAAGCTGCCTTGTGGCCTCCCATACGGCTGGTCATCTTCGGAGGCAGAATGTAGTCGATCACCGTAACGATCACCACCGCAACGGCGCTGACCACCAGAGCGGTCGTGCTCACCGGATCAGCCTTGTCGGAAAAACGCAGAAGCAGCAGGGCAATCCAACTGAAAGGTGGTCCCGCGAGTCCCGGGACCACACTTCCGATAATGCCGACAACGGCAAGTATGATGGCTATGATGATGTAAGCGTCCATCTCAGCAGGCTATTTCTCGATAGTCTCCATAAGAGCGAGCACCTTGGCTCGGTTCTGCTCGATGGTAGGCTCCTCAGCCTGAACTTCGTGGTACTTGCCCTGAGCCTTGTAGTACTCGATAAGAGGCTCAGTCTGAGTGTGATATGTCTTGATACGGTTGTTGATAGTCTCCTCTGAGGCATCGTCGGCGCGGCCTTCGATGGCAGCCCTGTGGGCAATCCTCTGCTTGACGGTCTCGTCGGAAATCATCAGTGAAATCACTGCGGTAACCTCTTCGCCTCTTTTGGCGAGAATGGCGTCAAGGTCCCTGGCCTGTCCGAGGGTGCGCGGGAATCCGTCAAGAAGGAAACCGGCAATCCCTTTCACCTCATTGAACTGATTCTCAATCATTCCTTCAACTACAGAATCCGGGACAAGGCTTCCCTTGTCGATAAGAGATTTTGCGTGAAGTCCAAGCTCTGTTCCTTTGGCTATTTCAGCCCTTAGAAGCTCGCCTGTAGAAAGGTGGCAGAGATTGTATTTTTCACGAACAGCGGCAGCGTGTGTGCCTTTACCGGCTCCCGGAGGGCCGAACATGATGTAATACTTCATAATTATTGCAATATGTAGATATCATTGAGATTTCTTCCAAGCTGGTCATAGTCCAGACCGAAGCCCACTATGAAACGGTTTTCGATTTCCATACCCACGTAATCAAGCTCGAGAGGCTGCTTGTAAACCTCCGGCTTGAGAAGCATAGTGCAGATTTCCACACTCGCAGCGCCTTCCTTGAGCAGAAGAGAGTGGAGGAAGACCATTGTCTTGCCGGTGTCCACTATATCTTCACAAATGATGACATTGCGGCCTTTCAGTTCCGAACTGAGCGCGCCTATCAGTCTGACGGGGCCGACAGAATCGGTGCCGCTGTAGGAGGCGAGTCTTACGGTTTGGAGTTCAATTGGGAAATCGAGTCTTTTAAGAAGTTCCGCAGTGAAAGGAAGGGCGCCGTTCAGTACACACAGCAATACAGGGGGCTGCGGGTCGTCCTTGTGCGCTTTTGTTATTTCTTCTGCGACTTTGTCAACAGCCTTCATCAACTCAGCATTGCTGATGTAGGGAACGAAGGTTTTGTCATGGAGTTTGACGCTGCTCATATTTTGTTAAAATATGCTTACAAAGATATGAATTTTCCCCGTCATTTGCTATATTGCAGTCAAATTACTTAAGCTATGATTATTCTTTGTCTTGTCTTAGCCCTTCTTCCCCTTGACTGGAACAGCAATGAGTTCAGAAACGCAGTCCTGCACCTGTCCGGAGCAGCCTCTGTCGAAGAGTTGACCGAAAGCGAACTCGAGCGCTACCAGAGCCTTGCAGAGCGTCCTCTGGAGCTGAATCTTGCCAGCCGCTCGCAGCTTCTCTCCACAGGTTTCTTTACTCCTTTCCAGGTTGAGTCCATTCTGGATTACATCCGCAGCAGCGGGGACATTCTTTCCACCGCCGAACTGGCTGCAGTTTCCGGAATCGGGCTCCAGATGGCAAAGGACCTGGAGTTTTTCTTCGTTATGAATTCATCCGGGCTGCTGGGAGCATCAAAGAAAGGCAGCCTATACGCGGATGCGCAGATGCGCCAGAGCGTGCGCTCCGGCAAATGGACCAGCGCCATGAAGGCTTCGTCCACCCTGGATTCGCGCTACTCGGCAAGACTTGCAGTCAAGAACGAGACTTTGACCAGTGCGAGCCTGAGTTACAGCGGCAGAACGCTTTCCGGGCTGATAGTCGGCTCTTTCAGCGCCCGCTTCGGGCAGGGGCTGCTGATGTGGAGCGGCTTCAGCCTCTCGGGGCTTTCGACCGTGTCGGCCTTTTCCCGCAATGCCAGCGGGCTCGCCCCTTGTTCCACCCTTAGTCCCGAGTCCTGTTTCAACGGGGTGGCGGCAGCAGTGGACATGGGCCGCAGCACCATTAGCCTTGCGGCTGATTTTCAGGGGGTTCAGATGCTTAACCTCAATCATATGTGGAAGCGTACCAGTGCCTCATTGACAGCTGTACATAGCCCGGAGGGCTACAGAGCCTCGGCGGACCTGCGCACCACCCTGGGCAAATGCACGCTGCTGGGAGAGGGGGCGCTGGACCTGGTCGGCGGAGGAACGTCCGGCTTGCTGGGAGCCGTCTGGAACATTGCCTATGGGAAGAAGTCCGCCCTCCTGCTGAGGGCCTACTCGCCATCCTATTCTTCGCCCTGGGCAGGGGCTGCACGCTCCTCTACCAAGGTGAGCAATGAATACGCGGCCTCGGCCGGCTTGCAGCTGCCTTGGCTCTCGGCAACTGCCGATGCCGCCTGGCATCCGTCGGGCGGGGACTGGCAGTACAAGGGGATAGTGAACCTGCAGCACAGCTGGGGAGCGCTGACCCCTTCGCTCAAGATTAGCACGCGCTACCGGCCCCAGGCGGAAAAAGAGAATCTGCGGACGGACATACGCTTCGACCTGGACGGCTCATGGGGAGAGCTGCAGGCGCACCTGAGGGTGAATGCGCTGCGCTGCGTGTCATGGGGCTGGCTGGGCTACGCGGAAGCCGGGTGGAAGGGGGATGCTTCGCTATGGTTGCGCGCAACCGTCTTTGACATAGGTAGTTGGGCTGACAGGATCTATGTCTATGAGAGGGATGTGCCGGGCAGTTTCAATGTGCCGGCATATTATGGGCGGGGCTATTCTCTGTCGCTATACGCAGGCTGGAAGGAATTGAGAGTCAGGCTCTCCACAACCCGATATCCGGGAGGGGAGAAGTCTCCTTCCTGGGAACTGAAGCTGATGATAGGTATGAAGTCTCAGAACCTGAAACCTATGCTCAGTCCCAGGGCGGGAGAGTAGGACGGCGCCATCGCGTAATCGGTGTTGGGCGCGATAATGGTAGGGCTGATGTCCATTGTCAGGTCTTCCGTAACCTCGAAATTGTGCATATATGCGAAGACATTGGCGTCAATCGCCTGAAGGAAGTAGCCTGCAAACACCACCAGCAGGGCATAGTCGCGATAGCGGCGGTAGAGGTTCTTGTAGTATTTCGAGGTTTCAAGAGGGAAGTAGGTCGTATCCTGGTTGTTATAGATGGTGCGGAACCTCTCGAAGTTCTTTTTGAACATAAAGTAGTAATCCAGACCGCCCAGCATTATGCCGTAATAGATGGGTAGTTTCCAGATTTCATGGTTGTAGATCTGCCCAAGTCCGGGAAGCAGCAGGGAATAGAGAGGGGCCTTGCCCGGCTGAGGCCAGTCGTCCGGGATGAAGTTGATGACTCCGTCCATAAGAGTGCCCCAATACACCAGTCCGGCTCCGGCAAAGCACCAGGCCGCAGTGTCGTGCCGCCCCTGTGAATTGAACCATATTCCGCTTCCGACTCCGGCAGCTATTCCGCCATAAACTATGGGCAGTTTCCAGTAGTCCCTGTTGTAGATTTGCATTCCTCCGACAAGAACGGTGGAGCCGCAGAATGCGGTGGTTACGTCCATCTCGTTTTTGTGGCCGAGAGCGCCCCAGTATTTCTTGAATGAAAAAATGGAGTTCTTGTCCGTGGTGTCCTTCTGGTTTGCCTGGTCATCGTTGTACTTCTGGGAAAAGGCTTCCTCCTTGAACTGCGCCTTGCAGTCAAGCAGACTCACCGCAAAAATGGCAAGTGCGGCGGCAAGCAGGCGTCTTTTATTTTTTGAGAGCATCCAGAAGTGCGCTAATTTCTTTGTCGGAATTGAAATGTATGGTCATCGTACCCTTGCCCGAAGAAGAGCGCTTGAGGCTGATTTCGCCCTTGCAATAACGGGCTACCTCCTTGCACAACTCCTTGTGGTCCTGAGGAATCTCGTGAACCCTTTCAGGGCGTTTCGCTCCCTCGGAAGGCTTTCCTCCCTCCATCAGGGCCTTGACCTTCTGTTCGAGTTGGCGCACATTCATGCCTGTGCGGATTACCAGGTCACAGAGTTTGACCTGCACGTCGGGATCGTCTATGCTGAGCAGCACCTTGGCGTGGCCGACGCTGATCTGGCCCACCTTGAGGTCATGCTGCACCTTCACCGGCAGTTTCAGAAGGCGAATCTGGTTCGCTACGGAAGATCGGTTGCGTCCGAGCCTTTCCGCCATCACTTCCTGAGTGAGCTGGCATTCGTCCATAAGCCTCTGGTAGCTGAGCGCGATTTCAATAGGATCGAGATTGGATCTCTGGATATTCTCCACTATCGCCATCTCCAGCATGCCCTGGTCGTCAGCATCGCGCACATAGGCCGGAACCTCCGTCATTCCCGCCATCTGACAGGCGCGGTAACGTCTTTCACCGGAGATGATCTGGTACCTTCCGTCGCTGCGCCGGCGCACCGTGATAGGGGTTATGAGCCCGAGTGCGCGTATGGAGGCCGCAAGGCCTTCGAGTTCCTCCATGTCGAAGGACAGGCGTGGCTGGAAAGGGTTGGGTTCGATGAGGTTCACGGGGATGCGTATCACATCGGCAGTCGCGCCCGTATCCGTTTTTCCGTCGGCTGCGGGTTTGGAGGTATATGCTACCGGGCTGCGCAGGTCATCGGCGCTCTGGATGTTGCCGAGTATGGCGCTCAGGCCTTTGCCCAGGCCTCTTGGTGGCTGGCTCATATGCTTTGGTTGTTGCGCTCGAGAACCTCCCTTGCGAGATTGAGATAATTCATTGTTCCCGTGCTGGTCACTTCATAAAGTACGATAGGCTTTCCGTAAGACGGCGCTTCTGAGAGGCGTATGTTCCTCTGTATTATGGTGTTGAATACCATATCCTTGAAATACTCCTTGAGCTGGGCAACCACCTGGGCATGCACCTTGGTGCGGCCGTCGAACATGGTCACGACAAAGCCTTCGATGTCGAGATTCGGATTGCTTCCGCTTTGGACAAGGCGTATGGTCTGGAGCAGTTTGCCGAGGCCTTCGAGGGCGAAGAACTCAGGCTGGACAGGGATGATTACCGAATCGGCTGCCGAAAGGCAGTTGACTGTGGTAAGCCCGAGTGAAGGGGCGCAGTCTATGATGATGTAATCGTAGTCACCTTTGATGGGTGCGAGGGCATCCCTGAGTATGTGGTCGCGGTTGGGAAGGTCTATGATTTCTATTTCCGCCGCAACAAGATTGATATGTGAAGGGATGATTTTCAGATTCTCCATCTCCGTCGGGAGTATGGTCTGGTCGGCACTCACCTTTCCTATCATTATTTCATATAAAGTCTTTCCGTCTGTGGAGTCTGGGGAGCAGTTGAGTCCCGAGGTGGAATTCGCCTGCGGGTCCGCATCGATGATGAGTACCTTTTTTTCGAGTATTGAAAGGGAGGCTGCAAGATTGATTGCCGTGGTGGTTTTGCCCACTCCGCCCTTCTGGTTTGCGATTGCTATTATCTTTCCCATAGACTGCGAATTTAGCAATTTTTCCGTATATTTGTATTCTTTGAAACCATAAAATCTGAAATGGCAGCGATAAAAGAAGAATGGTATATAATAGTTAATCCGCACGCAGGTTCCGGCAAGACAATGAAATACTGGGTTCCTGCAGAGCGCTTGCTTAAAGAATACAATATTCCTTTTTATACAGTCTATACTACCCACAAGCATCATGCAACCCAACTTGCTGCAGTTGCGGCAAGAAGGGGATACCGCAAGATAATGGCCGTCGGAGGCGACGGCTCCATTCACGAGGTGTTCGACGGGGTTCTCGGCTGGTGCGAGACTTCCGGCGTTGATCCTTCCGAATTCTATCTTGCCGTGGCTCCTATAGGTTCAGGCAATGACTGGATCAAGTCTTTCGGCATTCCCCGTGATGTGGAGAAAGTCATCGGGCTTCTTGCAAAGGGACGCTTCGTGCAGGAGGATGTGGTGAAGCTTACCAGCGATGAGGGAAAGGTTTCATATATGGCCAATATCGGCGGTTTCGGTTTCGATTCGCACGTATGCCAGAGGGTTAATGCCCAGAAGGAGAGGGGATTGCGCAGCTCAAGAATATATCTTACATCCCTTATTTACAATATCTTCCATATCCCTGTCCAGAATGTTGCCATCTATTGCGACGATGAACTCGTTTTCAAAGGTGCCATCTACGACATGGCTCTTGGCAACGGCTCCTATTGCGGAGGCGGAATGCAGCAGTGCAGCATTGCCGACCCTACGGACGGGATTCTGGATGCCATGGTGGTGCCCGTTGTCACGCTTGGAAGGCTGCTGACCGAGCTTCCGAGAATCTACAACCACACTGTTCACGAATCCAAGTGCATACTCTACCTGCGCGGCAAGAAAATCCGCATCGAGCCTCTGGACGAGAAGTCGAGGGATATAGTTGAGCTGGACGGGGAAATAGTTGCAAATCTTCCTGTCACGGTGGAGGTTACCGGACAGCACGTAAACGTTCTTACTTCAGAAGACTGATTTCTTTCAGGAAATCACAAAGCCTTTCCCTGCGCAGCCTTGCGGTCTGCAGGGTTTCCTCCGTTGCTCCTTTGCTGACGCTGAGTCCTCCGCAAATGTCCATTCCAAGCACCTTGCGCTTTGAACAGATGGAGGCAAGTATGCTTTGCAGTTCCTGCATAGTCATCTCGCCCTGGTCCCAGTTTGTGAGCCATTCCTCCTTTCTGAGTACATCCAGGTCTAGGCTTATGAATACCGGAAGAGGGGAGTCCTGACAGGCCTCGTAGTCCGAGGCTTTGCGGATCAGGCTGACTTTGCAGCCGCTCTGCTCCTGAAGGGCTGTCACCCAGTTCCCGCAGGAAAGCATTCCGCACAGGTCGAAGTCGTCGCTATGGTTGTCAAGCAGTATGAGTTCGAACTCCCGCCCTATTCCTCGTGCGCGGAAATAGCTCAGATAATGGTAATCCCCGCTGTCGATCCAGGCGATTCCTTCAGGACCTGAGACAGCCTTGCTGAAGGCCTCGGCAGCCTCCTCGCTGCAGTAGCAGCAGGTGCCTTCCAGCTCTCTGAAGTCCAGTTTGGCGGCTCCCCTGGGGTGGAATCCTTCGGCTTCGAACATTCCGCTGACGCTGACAAGAAATTGATTCATGAACCAAATATACAAATAATTGATTTTTTTGCTAAATTTGTCCGGATAATTCGACCTCTCAGATATAAGACCAATGGAAGATCAGGCAACCGTAGCGCCTTTGGACCCGGAGAAGCTCTACTATTCTTGCGATGAGCTGACCCTGGACACTGAACAAGGACCCAAGACTCTGAAAATGGGTGTGTGGATATGTGTGGATCCGGTAAGGATTCACAAGATGATTATTCGTGAAAAATGCCTTCACGTCGATGAAATAGAGGTCTTCAATCCGCTCGAGAGCAAGTTGCGCAGGGCGGACCCGGATTATTACAAGCGCTATATGGGCTTGAAACTCACCATAGATTATCCAGGCTACGGCACGGGCATAATCGCACGCATACCTTTCCAGACCGATCCCGTGGGCTTTTACAAGTGGTGGAGGAAGAACAAGCACGAGGACAAGGTCTATCTCAGCCTTCCGAACCAGATAATCCTCTTCCAGAAGGTAGCCCTGATGGATAAGAAGATACTTCTGAAAAAGGATCTGGAACTTCTCAACAGATAGCTTATATACTGACACATAATGGATAAACTGACCTGCCTGCACGATTCTCACGTAGCCCTCGGGGCCGTGATGAGTCCTTTTGCCGGATTCGATATGCCAATACGCTATCCTGCCGGAATTATCGCGGAACACAATGCCGTCCGCACCAAAGTGGGAATGTTCGATGTCTCACATATGGGTGAAATCTTTGTGGACGGACCGGATGCGACGCGTTTCGTCAACCATATCTTCACCAATGACATCACAAAGGCCGCTGCCGGGGAGATTCTCTACGGAATGATGCTTTATCCTGACGGTGGTGTCGTGGATGACCTTCTGGTTTACAAGGGATTCACCCCTGAGCACTATCTGCTGGTGGTAAATGCCGCAAACATCGACAAGGACTACGAGTGGCTCCTGGGCAATGCCGAAGGCTTCGACGTGGTGCTCGACAATCAGTCCGAATCCTGGGGACAAATAGCAATCCAGGGACCGGAGAGTGAGGATGTCGTTACCCGCGTCCTGGGCATCCCCGCTGCGGCCGGGCTCCGTTTTTACACTTATTTCGAAATGCCGGGGATGATAGTGAGCCGTACCGGTTACACCGGGGAGGACGGATTTGAAATTTACGCTCCGGTGGAGAAGACCAGGGCCCTTTGGCAGACTCTGCTGGATGCGGGAGTCCAGCCTTGCGGACTTGGCTGCCGTGACACCCTGCGCTTCGAAGCCGGTCTTCCTCTCTACGGAGATGAACTCAGCGCGGAGATTTCCCCTGTGATGGCAGGGCTCTCGATTTTCTGCAAACTGGACAAGGAAGAATTCATAGGCAAGGAGGCTCTTTTGGAACAGAAAGCAGGCGGAACGGCTCGCAAGCTGGTCGGCATTGAAGTTCTGGACAGGGCTATCCCACGTGCCGGTTATAGTGTGGAAACACCTGAAGCAGAGGTGGTTGGCGTTGTTACTACCGGCTACCGCTCCATCACTCTTGACCGCAGTCTGGCTTTTGCCCTCGTGGATTCTGCCCACGCGGCCCTCGGCACTGCCCTGCAGGTGCGCATACGCAACAAAGTTTTCCCTGCACAGGTCATAAAGAAAAGATTTTATCAAACTAACTACAAGAAATAATGAGCAAGATCATTGAAGGACTCCTTTACAGCGAGTCACACGAGTGGGTCAAAATCGACGGCAACGTTGCAATTATCGGAGTTTCCGACTTCGCACAGAGCGAGCTTGGAGACATTACCTATGTTGACATGCCATCCGATGGGGATGAGATAGAGAAGGGCGGCGAGTTCGGTGCTCTCGAGAGCGTGAAGACTGCGGCTGACCTTTACAGCCCGGTGTCAGGAACCGTTGTTGCCACCAACAGGGCAGTAGAGGACGATCCTTCCCTTATCAATGCAGATCCGTACACCAACTGGATTATCAAAATCGAAATGAGCGACAAAGGGGAGTGCAACAGCCTTCTGGATGCCGCCGCTTACGCCCAAATAGTGAAGTAAGATGGAAGGTAAGTTCGCATATTTTCCACATACAGAGGAAGATATCCGGACAATGCTTCAGAGGATAGGGGTCAGTTCGCTGGACGACCTGTACTCTGACGTGCCTTCGGATTTCATCTTCAAGGGGGAATATGACCTGCCGGATGCCCTGAGCGAGCAGCAGGTCAGGGACTTTTTCGAAGGCCTTGCCGCCAAGACTCCACGCAAGACTGTCTTTGTCGGTGCAGGTGCCTATGACCACTACACCCCGGCGGTAATCCCGCAGATTACTTCCCGCAGTGAGTTCCTTACTGCCTACACCCCTTACCAGTGCGAGATATCCCAGGGAACGCTAAGGTATATCTTCGAGTATCAGACGATGATATGCAACCTTACCGGAATGGATGTCTCCAATGCCTCTATGTATGACGGGCCGTCCGCCGCTGCTGAAGCCGTGCGTTTCTGCCTTGCATGCACCAGGAAGAAGAGCAAGGTGCTGCTCAGTTCCACCCTTCTGCCTCATGTCGTTCAGACAGTGCTCAGTTATGCCAAATGGGCGGGAACTCAGATTGAACTGATTGGCTCCAAGGACGGACAGACGGACTTTGACGCGCTTTGCAACGCCCTGCAGGACAGCACTGTCGGAGGCGTGCTGGTTCCGAGTGTCAACCGTTTCGGAATAGTCGAGGACCACGAAGGCTTTGCCGATGAGGTCCACAAGGCAGGAGCCCTGCTTGTGGAGTACTGCGACCCTAGCACACTTGCCGTTGTAAAGAGTCCGGCCGAATGGGGCGCAGACCTGGCAGTGGGTGACGGACAGCCTCTGGGCATTCCGCTCTGCTATGGAGGTCCTTACGTAGGATTTATGGCCTGCAGGTCGGAGTATATGAGAAAGCTCCCGGGACGCATCGTAGGGCAAACCCTCGACGCTCAGGGACGCAGGTGCTTCGTGCTTACCCTCCAGGCCCGCGAGCAGCACATCCGCCGCGAGAAGGCTACTTCCAATATCTGTTCGAACCAGTCCCTTATGGCCCTTTGGGTGACGGTTTACCTTTCACTTATGGGACCACGCGGCCTCAAACAGGTCAATGACCTTTGCTGGGAAGGCTCTCACCGTCTTCGTGACGGCCTTCTTGCCACAGGCAAGTTCGAGCCCCTGTTCGAGGACAAGCCTTTCATCAAAGAGTTCGTGCTGAAGCCGCTGTGCGATGTGCACAAACTCCAGCAGGCTCTTTCCGATAAGGGTTTCTTCGCTGCACTCCAGACTGAGGAAGGCTATGTTTCATTCTGTGTAACCGAGAAGCGCACCCGCAAGGAAATCGACGCTCTCATAGATGTTGTGAAGGCTTTATGAGATACTACGACAAACTGATCTTCGAACTGTCGAAGGAAGGACGTACAGCTTATTCTCTGCCACAGACTGAGTGCAGTGTTTCCCTTCCTCAGAATCTTGCGAGGAAGGAGGCTCCGGTTCTTCCACAGGTGAGCGAGGTGGATGTGGTAAGGCATTATACCACTCTGAGCCAAATGAACTTCGGCGTCGATACCG
>CAKMNE010000035.1 GCA_927798505.1 uncultured Bacteroidales bacterium | reverse complement strand
GCCAGAGCCAGCTGCTGAACCAGGTGTCCAGCACATCCTCGTCCTGATGCAGGTCGGCTGCAGTAAGATTCGGGTCTATGGCTTGAGCTGCTTTCAGCGCGGCCTCCGGGGTGCTTTCAACAACATACTGTCCATCAGGCAGATAATACGCCGGGATACGCTGACCCCACCAGAGCTGGCGGCTGATGCACCAGTCCTTGGCGTTTTCCATCCAGTGACGGTAGGTATTGCGGTATTTGTCAGGTATGAATTTGATGAAGCCATCCTCCACGCTTGCAAGGGCGCGAGGTGCGAGCTCCTCCATCTTGAGGAACCACTGTGCACTGAGCCTTGGCTCGATAACGGCATTGGTGCGCTCGCTGTACCCGACCGGTGAAACATAATCCTCCACCTTTTCGAGGTTTCCGGCCTCCTGAAGCATCTGCGCAATCTTCGTGCGCGCTTCGAAACGGTCCATTCCGACCAGGATCTGCGCCTTCTCATTGAGACGGCCGTGGTCGTC
This sequence comes from uncultured Bacteroidales bacterium, assembly GCA_927798505.1. GTDB lineage: Bacteria > Bacteroidota > Bacteroidia > Bacteroidales > UBA932 > Cryptobacteroides. Next base: position 10,722 of record CAKMNE010000035.1, on the reverse strand, counting down.
GATGATATCCAGCACCTCCAGGTTGTGGCGGAGTCCGATTTCGTAGTCGTGAACGTCGTGGGCCGGAGTCACCTTGAGGCAGCCGGTACCGAAGTCCATCTCTACATATTCATCCTCTATGATAGGTATTTCCTTGTTAATCAGAGGTATTATCACCTTTTTGCCATGCAGCCACCTGTGTCTTTCGTCATTCGGATTGACGCACACAGCCGCATCCGCCATAATGGTCTCGGGACGGGTGGTCGCCACTACTATGTACTTGTCGGTAGGGTTTCCATTGCCGTCGGAGATGAAATAGCGCATATGATAGAAATGGCTCTGGGTGTCGCGGTGGATTACCTCATCATCGGAAACGGCGGTATGCCCCTCCGGGTCCCAGTTGACCATCCTTACTCCCCTGTAGATCCAGCCCTTCTTATAGAAATAGACGAAGGTATTGATCACAGCCTCGCTCAGTTCCGGCTCCATGGTGAAGCGGGTACGGTCCCAATCGCAGGACGCACCCAGCTTGCGAAGCTGCTGGAGTATGATTCCTCCATGCTCCTCCTTCCACTCCCAGGCATATTTGAGGAATTCCTCACGGGTGAGGTCCTCCTTACGGATGCCCATATCCTTGAGTTTGGCCACCACCTTGTTTTCAGTGGCGATGCTGGCGTGGTCCGTTCCGGGCACCCAGCAGGCGTTTTTGCCGTCCATACGCGCCTTGCGGACAAGCACGTCATTGAGAGTGTTGTTGAGTACGTGTCCCATATGGAGGATACCGGTCACATTCGGCGGCGGAATAACGATAGTGTAAGGCTCCCTGTTATCCGGCTCCGAATGGAAGCATTTGTACTTCAGCCAATAGGCATACCATTTATCCTCTACTTCCGAAGGGTTATATTTTGTTGATAATTCCATAGCTTACAAAGATACTAATTTTTCACTAAATTTGCGGAATAAACAACACGCACAAATGGAAAACAACGAAAAGCAGATCAATTTGGAAATCAGACCGGACATTGCCGGCGGACAGTACTCGAACCTTGCACTCATCACCCATTCCCACAGCGAATTCATCCTGGATTTCGCTCAAATGCTCCCGGCAATGCCAAAACCGCAGATTTGCAGCCGCATCATTATGACCCCGGAGCATGCCAAAAGGCTTATGAATGCCCTCGTTGACAACATCAACAAATACGAAGCGCATTTCGGCCCGATTCAGCTGGACAACCAGGGACCCAAGGGCACATACAACATCCCTATGATGGGAGGAAACAATGGCTCAAACTCATAAACGCATCATCCTTGCCAGCGGCTCCCCGCGCCGCCGCGAACTTCTCTCCGGCCTCGGTCTGGAGTTTGAGGTTGACACTGAAAACAGTTTTGAGGAAAGTTGCAGGCCGGACATTCCGGCCGGCCAAATTGCACTTCTGATGGCCGAAGGCAAGTCCTCCGGCTTTCACAGGGCCCTTGAGCCGGACGAGATTCTGATTACCGCCGATACCGTAGTGATAGCCCAAGCTGCCGATGGCACTCCGGAGGTTCTCGGCAAGCCCCACGACCGGGAGGATGCACGCAGAATGCTGCACGATCTTTCCGGCAAGGCTCACGAGGTGGTCACTGCAGTGGTAATCCGCGACAGCCGGCGCAAAGTCAGCTTTTCTGACAGCACCAGGGTGCATTTCGCTCCGCTTGAAGAGGATGAGATTGACTATTATATCGACAATTTCAAGCCCTATGACAAAGCCGGCGCATACGGCATCCAGGAATGGATAGGGTATGCCGCAATCACAGGCATAGAAGGGTCCTATTTCAATGTGATGGGACTGCCTGTCCATAGGCTTTACAAGGAGTTGAAGGACTTCTTCAAGTGATTCCTGCAAAATTCACATATCCGTTTCGTTACGTGCCGCACCCACTTGTGGTTGAAGCGGCTCGCAAGCTGATTGCGGCAATCGATTCCGACCCCTTTCTGAAGTACCTTTTTTCAGAAGGCAAGATGCTTGGAGTGCTGGTTTGCGGCAAGCCGGACAGCGAAGAAACCGTCACTCTCAATGCCTTTTCCGGCCTTGCCGGCGGTCACTCCGTCCTCCCCGGCTTTGTCCCGCCCATCTTCGACACCACCAAAGTCCCCTCTTTGCGAGGCCCTGTTGACAGGGGCTCTGCCCCCGTAACGTCCCCCGCGGCTCCCGGCCTACCGATTCCGCTTCGCTCCATCCCGGCCTCCGCCGTCGCTCTGAGGAGCGAGTGTAGCGAAGGTCCAAGCACTTCAAGAGAGTCGAAAGAATTGCAGGAGTGGCTGTTCAGGCAGTACAGGGTGAAGAACGGATTGGGTGAGGAAAAGGACATAAAGGATATTTTTGCGGCAAGGGGCCTTGTGCCACCCGGGGGCACAGGAGAATGTGCCGCACCCAAACTTCTCGACTACGCCTTCCGAAACGGCCTGAAGCCCTTGTGTATGGGAGAGTTCTGGTATGGAGCCTCACCCGGAAGCGGCGAAGTGCGGCAACACGGGCGTTTCTACCCGTCCTGCACCGGCAAATGCGGTCCCCTGCTGAGCTGGATGCTTCAGGGCGTTGATGTCGAAGATAATCCGCTTCAGGCTACAACAGGCTTCGACAGCATCAGAATACTCTATGAGGACGACACTCTGCTTGCGGTGAACAAGCCCTCGGGAATGCTCTGCGCTCCCGGCCTTACCGGCACCGAATCCCTGCAGGAAATCCTTGAAAAGGACTACGGCAAGCTCTACTCCTGCCACCGCCTCGACATGGACACCAGCGGAGTGATTCTCTATGCCCGCACTCCACAGGCTCAAGTTGAAATCCAGCGCCAATTCTCGCAGCGGGAAGTCAAGAAGACCTACCTCGCCCATCTCTGTGCCGGTACCAGACCCTGGAAAGGCAAAATGACGGGCACCATAGCCCTGCCTCTTGCCCCTGACTGGTACGACCGCCCGCGTCAGGTAGTGGACAAGGAGAATGGCAAACAGGCGATTACCGAATTCGAGATACTGCGGATTTTCCCTGACGGGGAAATGGATGTGCGCTTCACTCCCCACACCGGCCGCACCCACCAGCTCAGGGTTCACGCCGCCTCCCCTCTTGGACTCGGCCGTCCCATCAAAGGCGACGCGCTCTATGGAGACGCATCAAAAAACAGGCTTCAGCTGCACGCCGAAAGCCTGTCATTCAAACATCCAGTAAGCGGAGAAACTATCCGCGTTTGCTCTCTTCCACCATCTTCAGAAGATACTGACCGTACTGATTCTGCTTCATAGGCTGTGCCAGGGAGAGCATCTTCTGCTCGTCAATCCAGCCCTGACGGAAAGCTATATCCTCCAGGCAGGCAATCTTCAGGCCCTGCCTCTTTTCAATCATTTCCACGAAGGTAGATGCTTCGCTGAGCGAATCATGGGTCCCCGTGTCAAGCCAGGCAAAGCCCCGTCCCAAAATCTGAACTTTCAACTCACCATCCGCAAGAAAACGCTGGTTAACTGATGTTATCTCAAGTTCTCCTCTAGCTGAAGGCTTCACCTGTTTGGCCACTTCCTCCACCTTGTTCGGGTAGAAATATATACCCGTTACAGCATAGTTGCTCTTAGGCTTCGCCGGCTTCTCTTCTATACTGAGGCAGCGGCCCTGAGCGTCGAACTCCGCCACACCGTAGCGCTGCGGATCGCTCACCCAGTAGCCGAAAACCGTCGCAACTCCCCTTTCGGCATCCGCACGCGCCTCATGAAGCATAGCGGTAAAACCGGCGCCATAGAAGATGTTGTCGCCGAGCACAAGGCACACGGCATCGTCTCCGACAAACTCTTCAGCTATTATGAAAGCCTGCGCAAGGCCGTCCGGTGAAGGCTGCTCCGCGTACTCGAAGCGCACGCCGAAATCGCTCCCGTCTCCCAGCAGGCGGCGGAAAGCAGGCAGGTCGTCAGGTGTGGAGATAATCATTATATCCCTTATCCCGGCAAGCATCAGGGTGCTGATGGGATAATACACCATCGGTTTGTCGTAAACCGGCAGCAGTTGCTTGGAAACGCCCTTGGTTATGGGATAAAGCCTGGTTCCGCTTCCGCCAGCGAGCACTATTCCCTTCATCTTACTTTCTTGCGAGCTTCATCAGCACAATATCGTGCTCATCCTTAAGAAGAACGACATCCCCTTCCAGAGTGAACTTCTCAACGTCATCGAGAGCCTCAAGGAAAGAATGCTCCATTTCCATGGAATATGGGTCGGCGGCCATCCGTGTGCAGGCGCCATCCTCAAACTCTACCGAGCATCCGAAAGGACAGATCTTAACCTCGCCATTGATATAGTTGACAGAGGTATTGCCGTTGTATTTTCCGTCTGCAATGTTCAGGAAAGGCTCGTTGAGTGTTTCTCCGACTGCAATGCCGTTTATCTCTACTACTTTCCACTCACCATTGAGCTTGTGATTGGAACAGGAACTTAGGGCAAAGACGCAAAACAGTGCGGCTAACAGAGTTTTAATACTTTTCATTGTTGTTATTGTTTAAAGTTTGTGGTGCAAATCTACAAAATTTGCACCACATAGAAGTCATAAAAAAGAAATGAGTTGTGACCTCACGGCAACAACTCATACTAACCACATAATTAATAACACTAAAACTAATAACCAATAGGTTGATGGCTAAGAACTAGCACTTGCTCAACCCGGATACAAAGGTACAACAAAAAATTTAATTCGCAAATTTTTTTAAAAATATTTCTAAAAAATTTTTCTAATTTCTTAAAATCATTTTCTTTCGAGCACCTCTGCCGGATATCCTATCTTCTTCAATGACGACAGAACAGCCTCTTCGGTAGTCTTAGCGGCATCATAGGTAAGTACAATAGTCTTATTCTCAACGGACACTTTGAGATCGGTAACACCTTTCTCGAAAGCGATATTGTCCATAATCTTGTTGGAGCAGGACTTGCAGTGGATATCTGCACTGAGCACCAAAGTTTTCAAGTCCTTCTTTTTCTTCTCTGCCTTCTTCTTCGGCTTTTTGTCGGCTACCTGTTCGCTCGCTATTGTCTTGGCGGAAGCGGTATTTACAGATGAACTGAGCGGCATTGCCATAAGGGCAAGCAAAAGGGTGATAACAATCTTTTTCATATTCTTGGTGTTATATCAATATTTCCATAATGTGAAACGCAGACCCGCATAAATTCTGGTTCCCATCATAGGTCCCCATACGCAGCTTGCATCGAAATTATCCGCAGAAGGACTTCCTATAATAATGTTTTTCTGAGTATAATTGGTAAGGTTCTCCCCTCCTACATATACATCCAGACCCTTGAACCTGCGGGTAACCTGGAAATAAAGCAGAGGGTAAGCGGGAGTCTGACCGTCCGGATACAGCAGGGCTCCGTCCGCACCGGTCAGGCTTTCCATAAAGTTATAAACCCTGGCACTGCCGTTGAGAGAAGCGGTGAAATCGAATATCCACTTGCTGAGGTTGCTGGTGTACTGCAGGTTGAGCACCGCCTTGTAGCGGCTGGTCATAGGACGCTCCACAAGACCGCGGGTTGTCATCATACGCGAATCGGTATATCGTCCGGTAAGTGTAATGTTGAATCTTTCGACCGGCTCGCAGGAGAAATCCAGCTGATAGGTATCGGACCAGCTTTTGCCTTTGGCGTTGATATCTTCGAGAGTATAGAAAGCAATTGTATTCGGCGCATACTCATAATCTACTATAGCCTGATTGACAAACTGGCTCCTGAAATAGTCGAAACTCAGCCAGGCTTTCTCATCTCTTATCGGGAAATACCAGGTGATATTGCCACCGCCCGTCCAGGCATCCTCAAGGGTATGGCGGTAGTTCCAGCCCTCGCTTCCCGGCGTTACAAATTCTTTTCCGGTAGAGAATACTCCTATATTGTCGGTCAAAGGGTTCGAATAACGCAGGCCGCGCCCTGCATTCGCCCTGATTACTATATCTTCAACAGGGCTGTACTTTACGGTAAGACGGGGTGAAACCTGAATGCCGTTATCCTTGTACCATTCACCGCGAAGACCGGCTATAAGAGAGAAGACTTCCCCGTTCTTGTAGGTGTATTCTCCGAAGAGTCCCGCATTTGCCTGGAGGGTTCGGAGATCCTTAAAGGCTGCTGCACCCTTGAGCAGGTCCTCAGTAAAGAGGTCTATGGTGCTTCCCGCTCCTGCAGTAAACCTTTGGTTTTCGTTTATCTCATTCTGGTACAGGAGATTGAGAAAACCGGACTGCTGGCTTGCGAGATAGCTTGACGCTCCGAAGGAGGAATCCATATTATAATAGGTATAATCCAGAACGGCTGCAATATTGCGCGAATTGTCCTCGCACAGCGGCACTCCCACCTTGGTATAGGCATTGAAAGAAGTATTGACAATACCGGACTGCCAAGGATTCTCGATGCTTGTGAGCTGACCTCCCTGCCTTGCGTCCCTAAGGGCCTTGATGCCGAAGCGTACCTGGGTCCCGTCGGGAGAATAGTAAAGCCAGCGGTTGGCGAAATTCAGCTGGAGACTCTTCGGATCATCCATAAAGCCGTCCTTGTTCTGGTCCATCTCCATACCGTTGCCGCTTATGTGTCCCAGAAGCACAGTACTCCAGTTTTCTCCCAGCTGAAGAGATGAAGCGATATTGAAATCGGCCTTGGTATCATTCATTATCACCGCATTGAGGAAAAGAGGCTTCTCATCCGTAGGTTTGCGGTGTTCCATATTGATCTGCCCGGTGAGACTCTCGACTCCGTTGATGACCGAAGTGACGCCCTTTGCGATTTGAATGCTTTCAAGCCACTGCCCGGGCACATAGCTCAGGCCGAAAGGAGAAGCAAGGCCTCTCATCACAGGTCTGTTCTCGTCAAGCATCTGGGTATATATGCCGCTGAGTCCAAGGAGCCTTATCTGCCTTGCCCCGGTAACAGCATCGGAATAGCCAACGGTTACACTGGCTGAGTTTTCGAAGCTCTCTGCAAGGTTGCAGCAGGCCATCTTGCAAAGTCCTGCAGCAGTGATGGTTTCAACTCTGTTGGGAGTGTATTTGCTCAAAGTATTGCCTCTCTGGCGGGCGACAAGAACAGTAGCCTCAAGGCTGTCAGCCCTGTCGCGATAGATATCGGTTGTATCAGGAAGTTCCTGAGAAAAGGCCTGCTGGACAGAGGCAAACACCAGCAGAGTGCCGATTAAGGTTTTGATATGCATAAATAATTGTGTTTTAATGGTTTAGTAATGATTGTCCAAAAGGGGAAAGGACAATGGCTAAACCCTCAAAACACAGTTATCCCTCAAGATATCCTCATTCTGCCTGAAGACATTACGCTCCTGCGAAAAATTGAAAATAGGGACGGAGCAGGACTCCAAGCTGTAGTTCCGGCAGATGAAAGACGGAAGTTCTGCGGAAACCGGGACCTTGACATCGTTGTCGGAACCGTCGAACCCGGTAATCACTATTTTCAGTACGGTGTCCGTGCAGCAGTCGATGCTGTGATGAAGTTCGTGATTGACTTCGCAATGATGCTCTTCACAGTCGCAATGATGCTTTCCGCAGTTGCAGCAGTGGCTCAACAGTTCGCTTCCGACTATGGAAACATTCACATTGCCGCTGTTGTGGCAACTGTGCACGTTAATCCCGATTGAACTCAGAATATAGACGAACACCACTGCCACTGCAGCCAGTTTCATGTAGAGCGACTTTTGCATTCCGGTCGCAAATTTACAAAAAAAATGCCGAAAAAAGCACTATATTTGTGCCGCACAAAGCCTGCTTTTATGAGAATAGGGGTTACGGTCAAATACATTGGGACGTCGCTGCTCTGCGTAGCGGCCTTTATGTTCATCTCCGCCGGTGTTTCCGCCATTTACGGAATGGATGAATCATTCTGGCCCCTTATTGTCTCCGGCACCCTTGCCGGATTGCTTGGAGCCTTTCCCAGCATATTTGTGCGGGATAAGGCGCGTCTGAACCGCGAAGAAGGGTTCTTCATTGTGGTCGGCTCCTGGACTCTGGCCAGTATCCTCGGTATGATTCCATACCTGATGTACGGCGGAGAGTTCACCTTTACCAATGCCCTGTTCGAGTCCGTATCCGGGTTTACCACCACAGGTGCATCCATACTCAATGATATCGAAGCGCTTCCGCGCGGCCTGCTGTTCTGGAGAATGTCCACTGCCTGGATAGGAGGTGTGGGAATCATCGCGCTTTTCTCCCTGCTCCTGCCAGCTTCCCAAGGCAACGACAACAGGCTGACCGGAGTGGAGATGTCCCAGATAGCCAGAAGTTCAGTTCATCTGAGTGGCGCGTCATTTACCCGCATCACAGTTGCGACCTATATCGTTCTTACCGTTGTAGCCGTCCTTTCTCTCAAATTGTCAGGTCTCGGCTGGTTCGATGCAGTCACCCACGCAATGTCAGCCTGCAGCACCTGCGGCTTTTCGACCAGAAATGCCAGTATAGCAGCCTTCAACAGCCATGTGGTCGAGTCCATCATAATAGTAGTTATGCTTCTGGCAAGCACCCGCTTTGTCCTCCTTGGAAGGATTTTCACCAAAGACGGCCTCAAGCAGCTGCTGCACTCCGATGTGACACAGGCTTTCTACTTGGGCTTCCTCATTTCAACCGTAATCATCACCATTACACTTTATGCAAACGGGAGCTACGGCAATTTATGGAATTGTCTTAGGCACTCGGCTTTCCAGGTCGCATCCCTTTGTACAACAACAGGTTACGCCACAACTGACACGGCAGTATGGCCTCCTTTTGCCACCTGTATGGTTGTTGCACTTTCTCTTGTTTGCGGATGCTCGGGGTCAACCTCCGGAGGCATCAAGATGGACAGGCTGCTGATAGCCATACGCAGTCTCAAACAGCAGATTTTCGAACTCCGCAGCCCGAACAGAGTCGCCAGTGTCCAACTCGAACACAGGCTGATCAGCGACAAGTCGGACCGTACCGTTCTGGTATTCATCATCTGCTATGTGATGATTATTGCACTGGGAGCTCTCGTCAACACTATGTGCGGAATGGAAATGCGCGAAGCCTGGACCGGAGCCGTTGCCTGCATTGGAAATGTAGGACCGGGCTTGGGCAGCATAGGCTCCTGCGGCAATTTCGCAAATGTACCTATGCTCGCCAAATACAACGCTATGGCCCTTATGATTATCGGCCGTCTTGAGCTCTTCCCGGTTCTCTACTTTATCGGCAAGAAATCCCGTTAATGCCTATTTCATCAGACAGGTGTAGGCTACAATTGCATTTCTGTATTCTATCAATGCATCAGCATTCTCTGTGCAGGCCTTCCGGTACTGGCTTTCTGCCTGCAGAAGGTCCTGAAGCGGAATCAGACCGGCACTGTAATTGGCTGCCGCATAGTCATAGAGCTTTTTGCTGTTATCCAGGCTCTGCTGTTTGAGCTGCCACTGGTCATAGGCAGCATCAAGCTCCATCCACAACTTGTCAACCATCAGACGCAGCTGACGTCCAAGGTAATCCCTCTCATTCTCAGCCTTCTGAATCTCGGTATCGAGCCTTTTGGCCTTACGGGACGTCTTGCCCCAATCGGAAAGAGGAATCTGAACCGTAGCAAAAGCAATGGTGTTGAACCTAGGCTTGTCATAAAAATCCGAATAACCGGCAGTGGCACCAAGTGCAAGCTGGGGAAGACACTCCCCTATGCTCATCTTTTTCTCAAGTTTCTTTGCGCGCACCTGAAGGTCCAGGAGTTTGCTCTCTTCCATATTGGCGATAATCCGCTCGGGGTCCCGGTAATATGACTCGGGAGTTCCCGCTTCCAGCTCTGACCTTACAAATAAAACCGAATCCACGCAGTCATAATCAAGACCTATCGTATTGAGCAGATTCATTTTCAGCAGTCTTGCGCCGTGCCTGGCCTTTTTGAGCCCTGCTTTCAGTTCGTTTCTTGAAAGCTCGACCTGATAGAGATCGCTCTCGGCGCTGAGCCCTGATGCCACAGCACCCTTCAGCTGCGAATAGACGGTTTCAAGAGTCCCGTCCATATGTTCGAGATTGGCAATCTGATCCTCAAGGGAAGCAATTTCCCACCAGTCCTTCTCAATCTGCTGGTCAGTTTTTCTTTCCTGCAGTTTCAACTGAAGGTCTGAGGCCTGGACTCCAAGTGAGGCCAATTTATTGCCGTTGACAATTCTGCCGCCCGCATACAGAGGCTGCATCAGAGAGAGAGAAGTGGAATAACCACTTTTGAAGGCTGTGTAGGTGGTATTGAATCCGTAAGCGCCGGCAAGTTCCTCTGCCTTCTGCTGAACTCCCCATGCAAAATCATTGTCTCCCAGGATATCTGTAATTCCTATTTCAAGCATAGGATTAACTGCATAGAAGCCAATGGCCATTGCCGAAACCCTCGGGAAATATTCGGCAAAAGCCTCCTGTTTCTGATACCGGGAGGCCTGCAGGTCCAGCCTTGCGTTCTTTATCTGAATTTCGTTCTGCCTTGCAGCGGAGAGGGCGTCTTCGAGGCTGAGTTCAATACGCGCGCCCTGCGCTCCGAGACTGAAAGCCGCGGAGCACAGCAAAGCGATGCAAGTTATCTGTTTATAGAGTTTCATTTCTTTCTTTTGAAGATTTGCCAATATGAAATAGGCATAATCAGGGTAATTGGGAAAATGGAAAGCAAGGTGCCGAAGCATATCACTACTCCCATAGGCATCCACAGCAGATCGCCGCTGATAATCATAGGCAGCACACCGAGTGCAGTGGTGCAGGATGTGAGG
>CAKMNE010000034.1 GCA_927798505.1 uncultured Bacteroidales bacterium | reverse complement strand
AAAGAATTAACGCTCTCGATTTTCTTGTTTCTCGGTACTTGCTTGTACTTATCTTTCAGTATTTTCAAAGAACTTATTCGCTTTGAGCGAAAAGGACTGCAAAGATATGGACTTTTTTTGAAAGTGCAAATATTTCTGTAAAAATTTTCTCAATTTATTAGGAGGCCGGCAGAGCCGACCTCCCGGAGTCTTCATAGTCCGCCGGCTTACTCCAGGGCAAATTCGAGAATAACGTCACCGAAGCGGCCGGATACAATGTCTTCAGCCTGGAAGAACGTGGAACTGAGTTGTCCTCGCCAAACTATGTCATCCTTCTCATTGTATGGGATACTCACATCGAAACCGTAGCTTTTGGAATTCACCTTGACAGTCGCGGAGCATTTCCAGGTGGATTGCGTACCGCCGTCGTCCTCGGTTATCAGAAAGGCCAGATTGTCAAGCTGGTTTGTAAAATCAGTCAGAATAATCGAATCCATCTCCAGTTTCTTTCCCAATTGCTTTCGGGGCACTACAACCATAAAGTCCGTCACGCTGGGCGAGTAGAGTTTGAGTTCCGCTTCGGTCGAGGCGGAAAAGCCGTTGACCGAGCCGCACTTCACCCAGAATTCCGAAGCTCCCCTGAACCAGGAATCGTAATGCCGAAGCATTGTGATGGACTTGAATTTGAGCTGCCTTGGGATGACCGAAGGCGCCGTTTCCGATGCGGAGGAAGACGGGCGGAAGAAATCCGCGGGCACATAGTCCGCGTCATCATTGGAATTGATTACCCATACGGCATGCGCTCGCGCGACATCCTCGTCCACATAGACCGAGTCTATGACATGAAGTCCGTCACTGCGACGCTCCACCATATAGCCGTAATTGTACTCCGAGCCGTAACCCGGGTCGAAGGTTATTATCGGATAGCTTCCATCCCATTCTTCGGAGAACGGCCAGTAGATCTGGGTATCCGAGGCGGCAAGCGCCTGCAGCAGGCTTTCCACGTCAGCCGCGCTTTTGGTGGACAGCGATGCTGCTTCCCTGCGGAAATAGTCTCCCAGCAGATCACGGAGCGCATTTCCCGAATCAAGGGCCTTGGTAGGACTGTCCCCGACTCCGCATCCCGGGGCTTCGAAGAGTTGCTGCAGGGTGTATTCTTCGTCATAGCCGTTGGCCATCGAGGAACTTGCTGCCTTGTGCACTTCCTGCAGATGGGCTTCTTCAAGAGGCAGCTCGGCAAATATTTTTGCCAGCTTCCCCAAAGTCAGGTCGCCGCATCCCGGGATGGCGGACGCGTCATTTTGAGTGTAAATCGGCGCAGGATTATCCTTCCTGCACGAGCCGGCGGCAAGAATGAACATCGCCGCCACGATTGGTTTTATAGCAGTATGTTTCATAGCACTGCAAAGTTCAGGCTTGCTATCCGTTTAAAAAAAGTTTAAACGTTTAATTGCATTTTCCGCCTCCCGGGGCTCTGCAAGCCGGACGGGAGGCGGAAAAACAGGGTGAAAAAATTGCAAAAAATTTCTAAATCTTTAAGTCCATCTCGCGACGCAGGTCTTTCTCGCGGATGGAGGCACGCTTGTCGTATTCCTTCTTTCCTTTTGCCAGGGCTATACGGACTTTCGCGTAACCGTTGTCCGAGATATATGCACGTATGGCTACTATAGTGACGCCCTTGGCTTTCACCTCCTGGGCAAGATGGCGCAGTTCACGCTTGGTCAGCAGGAGTTTGCGGTCACGGACAGGGTCGTGCCCTCCCCAGGAAGCCCAAAAGTAAGTGGCTATGTTCATCCCCCGAAGATACAATTCCCCGCCTTGAAAATAACAGAAGGCATCCTGCAGGGATGCTTTGCCGGCCCTCAGGGATTTGATTTCGGTACCCACCAATACAATCCCGGCGTCGTATGTTTCGAGAAATTCGTAGTCATACGCCGCTTTTTTGTTATTGATCTGTACTTTACTCTTTGCCTTTGGCATAACAGGCGCAAATTTAATCAATATCCTGCAAATACCCTACTCCCTGCCGAAGAAGACGAAGCGCGGGCGACCGGACAGGTCGGGGAGTATGCTGACGGCAGGGAAGCCGGCAGCGCGAAAGCAGGCGGCAGTGGAATCGGCCAACAGAGCATTGATTTCGACCAGTCCCCATCCGTGATCAGTCAGCAGGCGGGAAGCATGCCGTGCGATGGCCCGGTAGAAGACGAGCGGGTCGTCATCCGGGACAAAGAGGGCAAGGGCGGGCTCGTAATCAAGGACATTGGAGCGCATGCCCGGCTTCTCTTTTTCCATTACATATGGAGGATTGGATACAATCACATCATACTTTCCCGCGGCCGCAGCGGATTGCTCGCCAGAAAGGCCATCTTCACTCAAATCCAGCACATCGGCCTCAACAAAACTGAGGCGCGAGCGCCCGGAACTTTCCGGAGAGTCGGCGTCAAGGAACTGTGATCGGGCTATGGCAAGTGCATCCGCAGATATGTCAACCGCGGTGAGCTGAGCGGTGGGGAATTCAAGGGCAAGTGTCCAGGCTATGCAGCCGCTGCCGGTGCACAAATCAAGGATTTTCGGGGGGAAGACTTCGGCGCCAGTGCGGGCTTGAGCCCTCAGCCGCTGCAAGACGGCATCAACCAGCAACTCTGTTTCCGGACGGGGAATCAGCACGGCAGGACCGACACGGAAGCGCCTGCCGTAAAAATCGGAAAAACCCAGCACATACTGCAGCGGCTGCATTCCGACAAGTCTTTGCAGGTCTTCTTCGAGTTGCGCCCGGGACTGTTCGGGAATTTCGAAAGAGGGATTGACAATATGAGTCCAACTCTGCACCCCCAGTCTTTCACAGACAAGGATGGAAACCATGCTGCGGGCCTCCTGCTGTGGATACACAGCCCCGAGGCCCGCGGCAGCACTTTGGATGAACTCCGAAAGAAGCATTATTTTGCGAAGATGTTTCCTCCGAAATCAACCACCTTGAAGGATTCCTCGCGCGCACGGGCAAAAGAGCGGTCGATCAGGCGGTCAATCACCTGTGTGAAAGGAATGCCGGTGTACTCCCAAAGATAGGATGAGAGGGAACCCGGAATAGTGTTGATTTCATTGACGTAGATTCTTCCGTCTTCCTCGTCAATCATCAGGTCAATTCGCGCAAGTCCTTCACAACCGAGGGTTTTGAAGGTTTTGACGGCGTAATCCTTTACAAGGGCTGTAACAGTGTCAGGAAGCTTTGCCGGAAGCTCGCGCTTGAGCGAGGCCATTCCCTGCTCTCCCTTGGTTCCTGCGAACTTGACACCGCCACCGAGCTTTCCGCCGCCCGACTTGGCCCCACCAAGCTTGCCGGAGCCCTTGGCTCCTCCGCTTTGGTATTTGTCCGAGTAGCTCAGAATCTCTCCGCTTCGGAGGGGAACCTCGCAAACGGAAGGCTCGCAGTGATAGTAATCTCCCATCACTGAGCAGTTTACTTCTTTAAGTTTGCTCAGCATCCTCTCCACTATGATACGCGTTGTGAACTGGGCGGCATTGTCTATGGCTTCCGCTAGTTCCTCGCGGCTGTGCGCAGGCGATATGCCTACACTTGAGCCGGAATTGGCCGGTTTCACTATCACAGGATAAGGCAGGACCTTCTCTATGGAGTCCAGCACCTCCTCGCGGCGTTCGTCCCACTCCTTGTCGGAAAACCAGTGGAAATCCACCACGGAGATTCCGCTGCTGCGCAGAATCTGCTTCATCGAAATCTTGTCCATACCGTTGGCGGAAGCAAAGGTGTTGCAACCGACATAAGGGATTCCGAGCACGGAAAGCACTCCCTGCAGGGTGCCGTCCTCGCAATTGGTGCCGTGGAGTGTCGGCAGAATGGTGTCGATTCTGGCAACCACCTTCTGTGCGCCGAACAGACCCGTATTGCTATAGAGATTGAAATCCCCGTAAACCGACTTGAAGTAAACCTCGGTGCATCGTTTGAGCAGCGAAGGCATGTCGCGATAAGCCTCCAGCTCCAGCAAAGCCGCACCGGTGTACCATTTACCAGTCTTGGCTATGTAGATAGGCACAATCTCGTATTTCTGTTTGTCCATGGATTCCATCACCTGAGATGCGGTGACGACGGAAATCTCATTTTCCACTGACCGTCCTCCGAAAAGGACACCTACTGTTATTTTCATATTCTATCTGAATGTATCCGGTAAATCGTTCTCATAGAGCACCACGCTTCCCGGGGTGGCGAAAGGCTGCATCAGAGCCACTGCCTGCGCAAGCGTATCGGCACATATGATATTGTTTTCGTCCATACCGCCCTGCCGAGCGCCCTCGAGAATGGCCTCGCGGTTGTATTTGTTGACTATCACGAGCAAATCACAATGCGCGGCGGCTCTCCAGCCGAGTGTGATGCACTCTTCCCGCTGCCGTGCTCCCAGTTCCACAAATCCGGGAGTCACCACGATGCGGTGCGCCCCTGCAGGCAGGTCCATAGCCCCGAGCACGCTGAGCGCCATTGCGGCTCCTTCAGGGTTCGAGTTGTATGCATCATCCAGCACGGTAAGGCTTCCCTTTCGGGATATGCTGAGCCTGTGTTCCACAGGCTGCAGCTTGGACACGGCGAGAGCGCACTGCCCAGCGCTTACTCCGAGCCGGCGGGCTACGATTACAGCCGCGGCAATGTTGAGCACATTGCAATCCCCGAGCAGACGGGTGGAGAGATGTATGTCCGAAAGGTCGAATTCCATTCCGCTGCGGCTGTAGCTTATGCCGCTAGCGCGCACATCGGCATTGGGAGCATCGATTCCGTAGCGTACGACTTCGCACTTTGCAGGCACGTCCTCACATCCCATAATGCCTTCCGATTCCTCGTTGATTACAGCCAGGCCGTCCGAAGGCAGGGCTTCAAGCAACTCGAACTTGGTCTTTCGCACAACATCGCGGGAGCCGAAGGTTTCGAGGTGCATATCCCCAACTGCAGTCACTATGCCTATCTGAGGATGCACCAGGGCGCAGATTTCGGCAATATCACCCTTCTGCTTTGCGCCCATCTCCACAATGAAAACCTGATGGAAAGGCTGGAGCTGCTCGCGTATGGTGCGCACTACCCCGAGCGTGGTGTTGAAATTGCCCGGAGTCATCAGCACGTTGTATTTCTCGCTCAGCAGGCGATAAAGGTAATTCTTGGTGCTTGTCTTTCCGTAACTGCCTGTAACTCCAATTATTATCAGCTCGGGCATGGAGGCGAGCCGCTTCGCCGCATCGTTGTAGTACCAGCGTCCCACAGCCTTCTCCACAGGGCTGAGCAGCAGATTGGCAAGAAGCATCAGCGCGGGCGTGAGCAGGACGCAGGCCACGGCACCCCAAGGCCGCAGCAGGGCACAGAGACCGAGCATCAGCAGCGCTGTCACGACAGTGAGTCGGACCATACGCAAGGTCATGCGGAACTTCAGCTTCTCCTTGCGGAAAGGATGCGGCAAAGGGTTATCCTTCAGCCAGCGCAGGAAGCGCTCGGGCCGGTAGGAATTCTGCTGGAACATGGAAAGATAGTACCTCAGCAGTATGCCGGCGGCGGCAAGGCAGGCAGCAATCACAAGTATCTGTATCCAGAGAGCCATCATCCGAGAAAATTGCGGGCCACAGCTATGAACAGGGCCGGGTTGTCAAGAAAAGAGAAATGGGAGCCTCCGGGCACGGTCACCAGACCGGCATCCCGGAGCTTGCGCTGCATCAGAAGGGCATCCGAAAGCGGAGTCGCCGTGTCGTTTTCGCCCCAGAAGAGCAGCACAGGAGCCTCGATGGCAGGAAGCAGGGTGCGCAAATCCTGGTTCACCACCTTGGAGAGCACGGCCCTCATCTTCGGGCTCGCGGCGTTGTAGTCGGCGGAGCCGCGCCCCTTGCGGAGACGCTCCACGGCCTCCGGCTTGCGAAGCACCTTGAGCAGAAACCACTTCGAGAGTTTGTAGCCGTAAACCTTGAAGTAGTAGGAAGGACGGCGACGCGGCCTGATGCCGGCCACATCCGCGAATATCATCCTGCCCACCTTGCGGCGCGAAGCGAAAATGATTGCCACGCGACCTCCGAAAGAATGGCAGATAATGGAAGGCTCCACAATGCCGAGATGGTCACAGAAGGCCTCCAGCATAGCCGCATATTCGTAGGCGCCCCAAACCGAAGCCGGCTCGTCCGATTCTCCGAAACCGGGAAAATCCAGGCCTATAACCCTGTGGCTTTGGGAAAGCGAAGGCAGGAAAGCATCGAACACGCTGCGGGTGCAGCCCCATCCGTGCAGAAGCAGCAGGTCGGGTCCGCTACCGCATATGCTGTAGCCAATGCTGATGCCCTCGTAGATGAATTCCATCGCCTAATTGAAGAAATCGTCCTCGTCGCCATCCTCGCCCGCATAGCTTGCGGCCACCTCCTCATCAGTCTCCTTGTCTCCGCCGGTACAGCTCAGGTCGAGATTCATTCCGGCAGGGGCTTCGAAAGTGTCGTATTCGCGTATGTCGAGTTCAGGGTCGGCGAGGCATTTGTTCATGAATATTCCCCAGATCGGGAGGGCCATGTTGGAACCGCTACCCATTGCGAGCTCTTTGAAATGGACCATACGGTCCTCTCCGCCCACCCAGACGCCGGCAGTGATCTTAGGGGTGTAGCCTATGAACCATCCGTCGGAATTGTCATTGGTCGTTCCTGTCTTTCCGGCAATTTCGCCCTTGAGGTTGTAGCGGAAGCGCAGGCGGCGTCCGGTGCCCTGGTCGATCACGCCTTGCATGAGGTTGACCATCAGGTAGGCCGTGCGGTCGCTGATGGCCTCGGTGTGCTTGTTTGTGAAGTCGGCAAGCAGATTGCCCTCGGCATCCTCTATGCGGGTGACGAACAGCGGGGTGGAATGCACTCCCTTGGAAGGGAAGGTGTTGAAGGCGGCCACCATCTCGCAAAGGGTCAGGTCGGCCGGACCTACGCAAAGCGAATAGACTTCGTCAATGTGGCTGGTGACACCCATCTTGCGCATCATCGAAGCCATAGCGGTAGGGCCGAACTGCTTCATCAGGTAGGCCGAGATGTTGTTGGAGCTATGGGTAAGACCCCATTTGAGGGTCACGGTACGGCCTATGTCCTTGGGATTGTCGGTGCTTCGCGGCGTCCAGGTGTCTCCGTTCACCACAAAGGTCTGAGGCATATTGACCACCTTGTCGCAAGGGGTCATGCCTTCCTGCATCGCAAGGGTGTAGAGGAATGGCTTGACCGTACTTCCGACCTGGCGCTTGCCCTGGCGCACATTGTCGTACTTGAAATAGCGGTAGTTCGGGCCGCCGACGTAGGCGCGCACCTCGCCGGTACCGGGCTCTATTGCCATAAAGGCTGCCCTGAGTATGGACTTATAGTACTTGATGGAGTCGTCCGGAGTCATGAGCGTATCCGCATATCCTTTTTTGTTCCAGGCAAATACCCTCATCTGTACAGGCTTGTCGAACTGCGAGAGAATCTCAGCCTCGCTGAGACCCGCCTTGCGCTGGGTGCGGTAGCGGTCGCTCCACTTGCGGGCCTGGGTCATAAGCGTCTGATAGGTAGCATCCTCTATGTCGTCCGGGAACGGAGCCCTGCTTCGGTGGCGCAGTTCCCTGTTGAATGCAGGCTGCAGATACCCTCCGAGGTACTCGCAGACCGCCTCCTCGGCGTAGCGCTGCATGTGGGAGTTGATGGTGACATATATCTTCAGGCCGTCGCGGTCCAGGTTGTATTTTTCCCCCGACGGCTTGCTGTTTTTGGTAAGCCAGCCGAAGAAAGGGTCCTCGCGCCAGCGTATGGTGTCCGCCACGAAGTCGTCGTTGGTGAGATACTGGTTGCGGCGAGGCGGCTTGGCGCTCATCTCGCGGCGTATCATATCCCTGAAGTATGGCGCAATGCCGGAGTTGTGGTCCTGCACCTGGAAGCGCAGCTCTATGGCGGAAGCCTGAGCCTCGGCCATCTGCTCCTCAGTGATGTAGCCGGCCTTGTGCATACGGCTGATTACCAGGTCCCTGCGGGACTTGGACTGGTCGTAGTGCAGAACCGGATTGTAGCGGGTAGGCTTGTTGATGATGCCGATCAGGGTGGCCGCCTCCTGGATGTTCAGCTCGGATGGCTGCTTGGAGAAATACGTCTCCGAGGCCGCCTTTATGCCGTAGGCCCCACTTCCGAAGAAGACGGAGTTCAGGTACATGGATACAATTTCGTTCTTGGTATAGCTCCTTTCGAGCTTGATGGCGGTGGCCCATTCGCGCAGCTTGATCCAGACCATCTGCAGCTTGTTGTCCACATCCTGGCGGGGATAGAGCGTCTTTGCGAGCTGCTGGGTGATGGTACTTCCTCCGCCCTGGCTGGAATCGCCCATAAGCAGGGTGCGGAAGATTACACGGCCCAGGCTCTGGAAATCAATGCCGCAATGGCTCTCGAACCGGGCGTCCTCCGTGGCGATGGCCGCATTGACTACATTGGGTGAAATGTCCTGATACTGAACATAGGTGCGGTTCTCGACATGGAAGGTGGAAATGACTTCCCCATCCACGGAAATCAGCTGGGTTGCAAGGTTGTTGTTCGGATGTTCAAGTTCCGAGAAGGAAGGGATGTCCGCAAAGAACCAGACTGCGGCAAGCAGTCCGGCCACTGCGATAATCCCGGCTGAGAGCAGAGCCCAGAACCAGATTATGATTTTCTTTCGCGTACTATCTTTCATTATGGGCGCAAAAATACTCATTAAATTTTGAAAAGCATTGAATTGTGCTTTTCTTTGCACCATGAATTTAGTAATAGTCGAGTCCCCGCACAAAGCGGAGACAATACAGAAGTTCCTCGGAAGCGAATACAAGGTCGTTTCTTCGAAGGGACATATCCGCGACCTCCAGGAAAAGGAACTCGGTGTGGACATCAACAACGGTTTCACTCCGGAATACGTTGTGCCGGCAGACAAAAAGAGAACAGTGGCCGAGCTCAAGAGCCTGGCTGCGAAGGCGGACACGGTCTGGCTCGCTTCCGATGAAGACCGCGAGGGAGAGGCAATCTCCTGGCACCTGTTCGAGACTCTGGGCCTCAGTCCGGAGAATACCAGACGCATAACTTTCCACGAAATCACCAAAAACGCGATTCTCGAGGCTATCAAAAACCCGAGAACCGTGGATATGGATCTCGTGAATGCGCAGCAGGCAAGGCGCGTGCTTGACCGCCTGGTGGGCTATGAGCTTTCACCGGTGCTCTGGCGCAAGATCCGCCGCGGCCTCTCCGCAGGACGAGTTCAGTCGGTAGCTCTCAGGCTGGTGGTGGACAGGGAGAAGGAAATCATGGCCTTCACACCTCAGGCCTACTGGAAGGTGGAGGCGGAGTTTGCCGCAGGCCGCTCCAAGGCCAAGGGTACGCTTGAGACGCGCTTCCAGGACAAGGAGCAGGCAAGGCGCTTCCTCGAGGACAGCATAGGCGCCAGCTACACCGTCGAAGGTGTGGAGAAGAAGGAAGGAACCCGCTTCCCTGCCCCGCCGTTCACCACCTCGACGCTTCAGCAGGAGGCAGGACGCAAGTTGCGCTTCTCAGTGAGCCAGACAATGCGTCTCGCCCAGTCCCTGTACGAGCGCGGACTGATTACCTACATGCGTACCGACTCGACAAACCTCTCTTCGCTGGCCATCAACACCGCCGGCAAGTTCATACTCGACAATTTCGGGGCCGAGTACCATCACCCGCGCCAGTTCAAGACCAGGTCCAAGGGCGCGCAGGAGGCACACGAAGCCATACGCCCTACCTTCATTGACAACACCTCCATCCAGGGTACCCCGGCGGAGCAGAAGCTCTACAATCTGATTTGGAAGCGCACCGTCGCTTCGCAGATGGCAGAAGCCCGGGTGCTTTCGACCAATGTGCGGGTAGGCCTGGACACCAGGAGCGAGAAATATGCCCTGCAGTCCGCCGAGATCCTCTTCGACGGCTTCCTGAAACTGTATATGGAGGGTACCGACGACGAGCAGACGGAGGATGGCGTAAGCATACTCCCGCCTATGCACGAGGGCGACAGCCTGAGCGTCAGGAAGGTCAGCGCCATATGCCGTTTCACCCAGGCTCCTTACCGCTACTCCGAGCCTTCGCTTGTCAAGAAGCTTGAGGAACTGGGAATAGGCCGCCCGTCCACCTACGCTCCGACCATCAGCACGCTGACCACCGGCAGGGGCTACCTGGTCAAGGGGGACAAAGCCGGCGAAGCGCATCAGGTGACCGACCTCACCCTCGTCGGAAATGAAATCAGCGAGAAGGAGAAGACCGAAACCGTGGGTGCAGAAAAAGGCAAGCTCCTGCCGTCCGAAATCGGAATGGCTGTGACCGACTACCTCGTAGGCAACTTCTCCGACATTCTGGACTACGGATTCACCGCCGGAGTGGAAAGCGACTTCGACAAGATAGCGGAAGGCAAACTCGACTGGCACAAATGCATCGCCGACTTCTATTCACCGTTCCACAATGAGGTCAGCACGGCCTTGTCCGACAGGACCTACCTCAAGGTGGAGAGGGAGCTGGGCACAGACCCTGAGGACGGCAGCGTCTATAGCGCGAAGCTGGGCCAGTACGGGCCATATGTGCAGAAGGAGAAAGATGGAACCAGGGTATTCGCGAGCCTCGCCGCAGGCCAGCTCATAGAGACCATAACCCTCGAAGAGGCGAAGAAACTGTTCGCACTGCCTCGCACCGTGGGCCAGAAGGACGGGGTGGATATAGTGGTGCTCAAGGGGAAATTCGGTCCTTACCTCAAGTTCGGCGACAAAAACATCTCCCTGCCGCGCGGCACAGACCCTATGACGGTTAGCCTGGAGCAGTGCCTGTCCCTCATTGAAGAAAAGTCCGGGGAAGCTGACACTTCGAAGCCGCTGCTCGACTTTCAGGAGGTAGCCGTTATGAACGGCCGCTACGGCCCATACCTCAAGGCTGACGGCAAGAACTACCGTCTGCCAAAGGGCCTCGACGTGGCCTCCCTCACCAAAGAGAAGTGCCTCGAAATCATTGCAGGCTCCGAGCCAACCCGCAGCGGAAGAAAGAGTTTCAGAAAAAAGAAATAGGATATGAGCAGCCAATACCAATTGGACGAGATGGACAGAATCATCCTGTCCCGACTCGTGAAAGATGCAAGAACCCCTTATCTGGAAATAGCCCGCGACTGCGGGGTGTCCGGAGCCGCAATCCACCAGAGGGTGAAGAAACTCGAGGATGCAGGCATAATAGTAGGTTCAACCACCCAGGTCAAACCGGCCGCTATGGGCTACCAGCTATGCGCCTTCATCAACCTCAACCTTTCGGAAAACAACAAGTACCCCGAGGTCACCGCGGCTTTGAAGAAGATTCCGGAAATAGTGGAATGCCACTTCATCACAGGACGCTTCACTAT
>CAKMNE010000033.1 GCA_927798505.1 uncultured Bacteroidales bacterium | reverse complement strand
AAGGTCAGGGCAAATCAAGTTATGGAAGTTATTTTCAACATTTACGACCCTGATTACCATAGTATTACCGTAAAGTTCATCTCGGATTGTCTGTATGCAACCAGCAAGGAACTCCCTGATGGAACTTACAGGCTTACGATTGACGGAATCAGCACTCCGGCCGGTAATTATACCGCTACCTATTCTGCCAAAGACAGCTACGGTATGTCAGCTTCCAGGGAGATTAATTTCGAAGTACTGCCTAATCACGCTCCTGTAGCGAAGAAGCCTATGGATAACCTGCTCTTTGAAAGGTTGGGTCAGACCTTAACCCTCAATATAGATGATTACATCTATGACGAAGACGGGGATGTGCTGAGTTTCGTTACCGAACATACAAATCCTAAGGTGCTGCACATCAACCCTTCGGGGAATACCCTCTCTTTGACTTCGTTGAGCTATGGCATGGATGATGTCATTATTCACGCTTACGATATCAAGAAAGCAGAGGCGGTATTTTCCTTCTCTGTGAAGGTAAGGGAGCCTGATGCTGAGGCGGATGTTTATCCTACCCAGGTTACTGATGTGCTCAAAATCAGTGGCGGAGCCCAGGCACAGACTTATATCAGTATCTACAACTCCACAGGGCAGCTGGTTTATGAGGAAACTGTTGTTACCGATGCCTTCAATCCGGCAAAGATTGATATGAGCGGGCTTGCCCCTGGCGTCTATACCGTTAAGGTGGTCATCGAAGGTAAGCAAACGGTAAGGACAGTAGTGAAACTTTAAGAAATACTATTTTAATTTTTTTTTAATCCTTTCTGTTATGAAAGCTAAATCATTATTATTTGCAGCGCTCGCCATGGTGATGGCAGCCTGCGTTCCGACCACGGATCCAAAAGAAGAATTCGTACCTGAGTTCAAGGTTTCCGGTGTTAAGGACAACACTGTTTCAGTTGGTGCTGGCGCAAAGGACGTAACCGTTTCAGTTACTTCCAATCTCTCTTGGAGCGTTGAGTGCGCAGCCGACTGGGTTACTATCAATCCTGAAAGCTACACAGCAAAAGAGGATAAGACTTCCGAGACTGTAAAGGTTAAGGTTTCTGTTTCTGCAAATGAGGTTGAAGAGGCACGTGAGACCGAGCTTGTATTCGGCGCTGAGGGTGTAGATCCGGTTAAGGTTACACTCAGGCAGGCCGCAAAGGAGCATGTTTACAAGACTATCACAGTCTTTGACATAGATAAGTTTGAGCCTGTAAGCGACTACAGCGTTGAGGCTCCTGCTATGGGTGGTTCTGTAAGCTTCACAGTTCAGGCAAACGGTGACTGGACAGTAGAAGCTCCGGAGTGGGCTGCTGTAACTCCTGCAAGCTTCACTTACACTGACAATGACCTCGCTACCGTTACCGTGGCTTTTGAAGCCAACACAGCTGACACCCGCACCGGTGAACTTCGCTTCAAGGGTGACTTCGAGGCTGACCTCGTTGTTCCGGTTAGTCAGGCTGTTGCTCCTGCGATTAAAGCAACGCTTAAATCTTACGACTATCGTCAAGCTATCTTTGATGTAGAAGCTCCTGAAGGAATGTATTGGCTTCCTGTTAACGGTGGAGATGATGAGTACTTCAATAGCGAAGAGGGTGGTGGAGTACAAGGCTGTGTTGATTATGTATTAGACGTAATGAACAATCTTTATGCAAAATATGGCGATAATTATTCTATCGAGGAAATACTTGACATTCAAATTGATAATAAGGGAAGCATTGCAGATTTTAAAATAGGCATTGAGCCTGAAACACAGTACAATATTGTATTTGTCTCTGTTGCAATAGATGGAGATAAGTATGTAGCCGGTGCACTTCCAGCCTATGTCAAATTTACTTCTGATGCCGCTCCTGCAGCTGAGGATGCATATGCCGCTTTGCTTGGAACATTCTCCAATGCCGCTATGAATTATGGAAAAGCAATTGCAGGTGAATCAGAATATATGGATGATATTGTTGCATATATCGAGTCTGACGAAATCAATAAGACTGCATATCTCGCATTTGTTGATGGAGTATATTTCCCTAAGAGCGGAAATAATGTTGACTTTTTCTTAGGAAACTATGTTGATGGTACGCTTGTGTTCGATATTCCTACAATTAGTGATTTAGGATATGGTTTTTGGGGCTTCTCCGATCAAAATGGAAATGAATTGACTGGTGCAATTGCCCTGAACGCTTGGTATGCTTACACCGAGACTGTAAAGATTTCCAAGCTCATCTTTACTCCTGTGGAAGGTGGCTTTGAGGTTTCTGCTGATGTTCCATCAAATAGCTCTAACGGAGTTGATTACATCAACATTGAGGCTTCAATATTTGATCAGGCAGCTGGTGACACCTCCTATGCTACGGGCTGCGCTTGCCTGCTTACCAACACCTTTACAAGGGTTGAGGAAACCGCATCAAGCAGTGTTCGCGGGTTCTCTATTATGAACAAGAAGGATTTCAACCCTTCCAAGAAATTCAATGCATTCAAGCTTGTTAAATAATTAAACCTGATGTTTCGTCAGAAACTCACTTTACTTTTCGCCCTTGCGCTGGTGTCGGTGACGGCATCAGCGCAGACGAGCGATGCGCTTCCGTTCGTCAGAACGGGTCATAGCGCAGCGCGCGAAGCAATGGCAGGAGCCGGAAGCGTTTCCGGCGCCTGCGATGCTTGGGCGTCTTTTGACAACGCGGCACTCTCCGCGTTCGGAGACAAAACCCTGGACGCCGCCGTCAGCTACAGCAGCTGGGCACCATCTTCGGGCAACTTGTTTGCAGGCGGCCTCACCTACCGTCTCGGTAGCAAGATCGGAATCACTGCAGGAGCCTACTACGGCCTTGGCAAAGAGTACGATGTCTACTCCAATGAAGGTGTAAAGAAAGGAACTTTCACGCCTACCCAGATGCAGTTCAATCTTGGAATGGGCTACAAACTCCTACCTTGGCTCTCGCTTGGAGCTAATGTCCACGCCGCAACGGAAACCCTTGCCGAAGGAGCAAGCTACAAAGCTTTCAGCGGCGACATTTTCCTTATGGGACATATGGACAGTTTCAAGTTCGCTGCCGGAGTTGTGTCTCTCGGCACCCCGGTGAAGTCTTCGACGGGCGCTTCCTACAACCTGCCTTCATCCTTGAAGCTTGCAGGAGGCTATGAAGACTCTTTTGGCGGCATTTCCTGCGCGGTTTACACCGACCTGGACTATTTCTTCCTTGCATCAGGTTTCAGCGCCTCAGTTGGTGCAGAGCTTGGATGGGATGAAATCGCCAGCCTGCGGGCAGGCTATCATTTTGCCAGCAAAAACGCTCCAGTCCCGAACTACTTCTCTGCCGGTCTGGGAGGCAGTCTTCTCGGATTCAGCCTCGATGCCGCAGTGCTTCTCGGAGGCCAGCTAAGCGGTACCGTTCTCGTAACCCTCGGTTACGGATTCTGATTCCTATGAGGACTGCAAGACATTTTGCTGCAGTATCTGTGTTTGTCGCAACTTTGCTTTCCGCAAGTTGCGTCAAATCGTATCCTGACGGTCTGTCCGAACAGGAGTACAGCTCCAGGCGCTATGTCAATTCCTTTGCAAAATCAATCATAGAGCAGTACTACCTCTGGAAAGCCGAGGTTCAGCAGGACCTGGACTCCTGGAAGGTCACTGACAACCCCGCAGAAAAAGTCAAAAGCCTTCGTTACTCTGATCCTGATCTCGGCCCTGTGGACCGCTGGACCACTTTTATCGATGACATCGAATCGTTCATAGGCCAAATCAACGGTAACACAACGACTTTTGGCTTGGATTTCGCCCTGTCATGGGGGGATTCCGACCATTCGGTCATCTACCCCGTCATCACCTTCGTTTACAAAGACAGTCCGGCCGCCGAGGCAGGGCTGAAAAGAGGGGATGTGTTCACCGCCATTAATTCGCAGGCGATACCTGTCGATACCTATCAGGACTTCGTCAAGCAGACTTTGCTTAACGCTGCCCACGTGACGCTCACTCTTCGTGACGGCCGGGAAATCAGTCTCGATGCCCGTCAGATGTATTGTGACCCCGTGGTCGAGAAAAAGCTTTTCGAAGTGGATGGCAGCAAGATAGCCTATCTCTTCTACACCTCCTACACCAAGGACTCCCAGGACAGCCTGAAAGCCGCATTTGCGCAGTTCAAGGAAGCCGGTGCAAGAGACCTCATTCTCGACCTGCGTTACAACAATGGAGGTTACGACGTGACCAACCGGACTCTTGCATCCCTGATCGCGCCTTCAAAGGTTGTGGAAGATGAGGAAGTCTTCAATGTGGAGATTTACAACGAAGACCTTGCCCGCTATTTCGATGCCAACACCTGCTTTGACAAAAGCTGTCTCGAAGAGAATATCGATGCCAGGAGCATTGTTGTCATTATGACAGGAAGCACCGCTTCCGCATCGGAAGCAACCATATGCGGACTTGACCCCTATCTTCCGGTTTTCAAGCTTGGAACCCAGTCCTACGGCAAATTCTGCGGAGGCTTTATCTTCGAAGGAGCAGAGTGGTATGACAGCGTCAAATCAGGTCTCACTCTTTCAGACTGGGAAAACGGGAAACGCTATGCGGCCAACAAGGGCATCTATGTGATGGCTTCCCGCTATGCCGACCGCGACGGCAACACCCCTTGTATGCCAAACGGATACACTCCGGACTGGAAAGTGTCCGACAACCCTCTTGACGGTCATCAGATTGGCGACCCTGAAGAGACCATGCTCAGCGCCGCCCTGAGCCTTTTCACCCTCGACTATGCGCAAACTTCATCATCTCAGACCAAAACGGACGCTCCGCTCCGCTTCGAGCGCCCGGCATCCGGAATCCTAATTCTAGACTAAAATTTCTTTGCGATATTTGCAAATGGTATTATTGGTTTTTGATTATTAAAATCTAATAATTAATTTTTCATAAAAGATTTCGCATGAAGAATCCTATCTCCATCAGATTTTCCACGACTTGTTCGCCCGCCATCAGGAGCCTACGTCGGAGCTGCTTGAGGACACGATAGACCATATCCTTTCAGACCGTGAACATTACTATATGGAGCAGATGTCTATGCTCACTCTCGCACAGAAAGAGACATTGACAGCTGTCGCCCGAGAAGGCGATGCCTCCAGAATTACATCTGCCGCCTTCATCAGGAAGCATTCTCTTCAGTCTGCGAGCATGGTCCAGAACTCGGTGCGTTTTCTTCTGGAAAAACAGATTCTCACCTATCGTCAAGATAAAGGCGTAAAAATCTATTCTGTTGCAGACAGATTCTTGCGCCTTTGGCTTGTGAAAATGTATTAAGTTTACGCCTTTTTCGGCGTTCTGTAAGGCTGGCGCTGGATAGCAGCGGGAACTCCACGCTTGACGGACCAGATCCAAAAGACAATACCGGCGATGGCGAACGGGAAGCTCAGAAGGTGGCCCATATTGATGACCACATCCCCGATTGTGAACACGGTCACCGAAGGAGCCTTGGTGAACTCAAGAAGGCCTCTCATTCCGAAGCAGAAGGTAAGGAAAATGCCGAACAGCTCTCCGCGGTACAGCTTGTCGAGCTTCTTGCGGTAGAGCCATATCATTACAACGCCCATAGTGAGGTAGGTAAGAGCCTCGTAAAGCATTGTAGGGTGCTTCGGATTCGGGTCTCCAGTACGGTCAAACACAATGCCCCAAGGCAGGGTGGTGTTGTAGCCTATTATCTCCGAATTGAAGAAATTGCCAAGCCTGATACACGCTCCCGCAAAGCAGACCACAAGCACGATTCTGTCTGCAAGCCAGAAGAAATCGAAGCCCTCCTTCTTCCCGTACTTGTTAGTGTACCAGAGCAATCCAATGATAATGCCTATTGCTCCTCCGTGGCTCGCGAGTCCTCCCTTCCAAGGCTGAAACACCTCCAGGAATCCCTGCCAGCTGCCGAAGTAGTATTGAGGGTCGTAGAAAATGCAGTGACCCAGGCGGGCACCGACAATCACGCTGATCAGCATGGTGTAGAGAAGCGGGTCGAGAAGTTTCTCGTCAACTCCTTCCCTGCGATAGAAACTGCGGACCATGTACCATCCGAAAATGAACCCTGACACGAACAGTAGGGAATACCACCTCAGGCTGATGGGGCCGAGATGCAAAAGCACCGGATCAACATTCCAGTGAATGGCAAGAATATCTAACATAACACTGCAAATATAGGCATAATTTTCCCTTGTCGTACTGTAGTGGTATGATAGTTGCAAAATGCGGCTGGGTTATTTATTATAAACTATGTTAGTACAGTCAATCGCAATCCTTGCGACTCTGGTCACAGCACCTTCTGAGCCGCAGGTTTTAACTCTTGAACAGGCTTTGGAAATTGCCCTCAGCGACAATATCGCTGTCAAGGTGGCAGACAAGGAAATAGAAAGGGCAGAGTATGCCAAGAAAGGTACGTACGCAGCCCTGTTCCCGCAAATCGACGCTTCCGCCTCTTTTCAGAGAACAATTGAAAAGCAGGTGATGTATATGGACTTCGACATGTCTTCCATCATGGGCCCTGGCGCCGGTGGCTCCGAGGGCAGCACGGAAGGCGGCGAATCATCGGCCCCTTCATCTAACGACGGTATGGAGGTGGGACGTTGGAATTCCTTCTCTGCCGGAGTGAGTGCAGGGATGCCGCTCGTGAACTTCCAGCTTTGGGAAAGCCTTCGCATCAGCGGACAGGACGTGGAGCTTGCGGTAGAAAAAGCCCGCAGCAGCCGTCTTGAGATGGTAACCCAGGTCAAGTCCGCATACTACGCGGCCCTGCTCGCCAAAGAGTCCTACGCTGTTTACAAGGAGGTCTATGACAATGCCCTCGCCAATTTCGAGAAAATCAGTCTCAAGCGCGACGCCCAAAAGGCTTCCGAATTGGACTACGCCCGTGCGGCGACCACCCTTGCCAACGCGGTGCCTAATCTCTACGATTCCCAGAACTCCATCACCCTCACGCTTTGGCAACTCAAGGCTGTGATGGGAGTGGACCTCGACATGGAAATCGATGTCGCCGGCAAGCTCTCCGACTACGCTCAGGATATGAGCATACTCTTCGGTGAGGATGAACTCAATCTCGACAACAACAGCACCATGCGTCAGCTGGCCATCCAGGCCGAGCAGCTCGCCTCCGCGGTCAAGAGCCAGCAGTACGCCTATCTCCCGTCCCTGAACCTGAGTTTTGTCTATAACTACAGCGCCATGGCCAACGACTTCGAATTCAGCACCTACAGATGGACCCCTTACTCCTACGTCGGACTGAGCCTCAGCATTCCTATTTTCTCCGGCGGAAAGCGCTACAACAATGTCCGCGCCGCCAAGGTGCAGGCATCCGAGCTTGAGCTCCAGACCGAGAACAGCCGCCGCCAGCTTCAGATTTCCATACGCCAGAACATCAACACCATGGAGACAGCGATGCACAGCTATGAGGCTGCGGGCAAGGCCCTTGAGTCAGCCCAGAAGGCCTATGACATCACCCAGGCCTCCTACGAAGTCGGAAGCAGTACGCTGACAGATCTCAATGACGCGCAACTTGCGCTTGTTCAGGCGAGGATGAGCGTCAGCCAATCCATATTTTCATATCTCAATGCCAAGGCAAGCCTGGAGCAGACCCTTGGTTGTGATTTCCTTGAATAAGTGAGTTGAACAATGAATAAGACAATTACCTTTGCTCTTGCCGCAGCCTCAGTGCTGACCTTTGCCTCCTGCAACGGCAAGAAAGCTGCCACAGCGCAGAATCAGACGGTAGAGCATATCCCGTCAGTACGCATCATCGAGACCGGGTTCTCGCAAGTCGATCTTGACCAGAACTACTCAGTAACCCTTCAGCCGTACGCGGTCAACAACATTGCTCCGCAGACGGCTGCACGCATAGTTAAAATCAACGCCGAAGTAGGTGACTTCGTCAGTGCGGGCCAGACCCTCGCCGAGATGGACCGCCTGCAGCTCGACCAGGCCGAGCTGCAGCTCGCAAACGCCAAGGACGAGTATCAGCGCACCAGGAGCCTCTACGAGAAGGGCGGTGTTTCCAAGTCCGACTTCGATGCCGTAGAGCTCTCATACAAGGTTAAGGAAAGCAGCTGCAGGAACCTCAGGGAGAACACCATACTCCTGAGCCCTCTCAACGGAGTTGTTACCGCAAGGAATTACGACCAGGGAGACATGTACTCCATGTCATCCCCTCTTTTCGTGGTTCAGCAGATCAATCCCATCAAGGTGCTTGTCAGTGTCTCCGAGAAGGACTACTCCAATCTGAAGAAGGGCGTGAAGGTGGAAATCACCCCTGAAGCGCTTCCGGGCAAGAGCTTCACAGGCAGCGTGGTACGCGTGCATCCTACCATAGATCCGGCAACCCACACCGTGACCGCCGAAGTGCACATCCCCAACAAGGACGCGCAGCTCCGTCCGGGAATGTATGCGGGAGCCAAGGTGATTTTCGGTACAGCATCCCGCATTCTCGTGCCTGACACCGCAGTCCAGAAGATTCAGGGCTCAGGCCAGAAATCGGTCTATGTTCTCGGAGAGGACAACACCGTGTCAGTGCGTCTGGTGGAGGTGGGCCGTCACATAGGCTCAAACTACGAAGTGCTGAGCGGCCTGAATGCCGGGGAAAAAGTTGTTGTCAATGGCCAGAGCACACTGCGTGCCGGCACAAAGGTGGAGGTTCTCAAATAATGAGTCTGTATCGTAAAGCCGTCAACAAACCGGTGACAACGGCGTTGGTCTTCGTTGCCTTCGCCATTTTCGGAGTGTTCTCCCTGATGAACACCTCGATTGCCCAGTTCCCGGACTTTGACGCCAACACCATAATGGTGATGTCTTCCTATCAGGGAGCGTCCGCCCAGGACATAGAGACCAATGTCACCAAGGTTCTCGAGAACACTCTCAACGGAGTCGAGAACCTCAAAAAGCTTACCTCCCGTTCAAAGGAGAACATTTCCATCATAGCTCTCGAGTTCGAATACGGTACGGACATCGAAGTAGCTACCAACAATATCCGCGACAAACTGGACATGGTCAGCTCCCTGCTTCCTGACGGAGCCTCGCAGCCTATGATTATGAAGTTCAGCGTGGACGATATGCCTATTATGGTGCTCTCGGCTACCGCCGAAGAGTCCCTTTCCGGACTGAACAAGATTCTGGACGACAAGGTCGCCACCCCTCTTGCCCGTGTGAACGGTGTGGGTACGGTCTCAGTGGGAGGTGCTCCTACCCGTGAAATCCAGGTCTATTGCGACCCTAACAAGCTTCAGGCTTACGGTCTGTCCGTCAGCTCAATCGCGCAGGTTATCAGCGCTGAGAACCGCAACCTCCCTTCGGGAAATATTGATATCGGTACCGAGACCTACACGCTGCGAATCGAGAAGGAAGTCGGCGAGCCTATGGAACTGCTCGACCTTGTGGTCAGCACCTCCGGAAACAAGGTGGTTTACCTTCGCGATGTCGCTACACTGCGTGACGGCAGCGAAGAGCGCGAACAGGAGTCCTACACTGACGGCAAGCGTTCTGCCCGTATCGTCATCCAGAAGCAGAATGGAGCCAATACAGTCAATGTTATCCGCGATGTGAAGAAAACGCTCAAGAAAATCGAGCCGACCCTTCCTGCGGATGTTCATATACAGACCGTGGTGGACAGCTCCACCAATATCATCAACACCATCAACACCCTGAAGGAGACCATTATCATTACCTTCCTGGTGGTGATGCTGGTTGTATTCCTCTTCCTCGGACGCTGGAGAGCCACTTTCATCATCGTGCTTTCCATTCCTATTGCCCTGCTCGCATCCCTGGTTTATCTCTACGCTACGGGAAGTACGCTGAATATCATCTCGATGTCTGCGCTCTCAATTGCGATTGGTATGGTGGTGGATGATGCTATTGTGGTGCTCGAAAATATCACGACACATATTGAGAGGGGAGAGAAGCCGAAGGAGGCTGCCGTTCACGCAACTGGTGAAGTGGCGATTTCGGTAATCGCATCAACGCTGACTATGCTCTGCGTATTCCTGCCTCTTACTCTGATGAAGGGTATGATGGGAATTATGTTCAAGCAGCTCGGATGGATTGTGAGCATCATTATGATTGTCTCCACCACCGCCGCCCTTACCCTCGTACCTATGCTTTGCTCCAAGATGCTCAGGGCCAATCCTAAGCACGGCAAGCTGCATCAGGCTATTTTCGGTCCGATAAACCGCTTCCTTGACTGGATTTCAAGGGGTTACGCCCACGTTATCCGCTGGGCTACAACCCATCGCAAAACGGTGATTTTCGGCTTCTTCGGCCTGCTTGTCATCAGCCTTGTCTTTATGGCTCCGGGAATCAAGACCGAGTATTTCCCTCGCAGCGATGACGGTCGTCTGTCTATCGATATCAATCTGCCGGTAGGTACCGCCCAGTCGGTTACTGCAGAGGTGACTGCCTCCATTTACGATGACCTCGTCGAGGCCGTGCCTGAAATGCAGGTATGCAATGTGGTGTACGGTCAGGCTGATTCCGACAATGCTTTTGCAAGTATGCAGAGCAACGGTACCCATATCATTTCGATGAACATCAACCTCGGCTCCATCGATACGCGTGAGCGCAGTACCGCCGAGATTGCAGATGTAGTGCGCGGCATACTGAGAAATTATCCTCAGATCCGCAAGGCAACTGTAAGCGAGGGTGGCGGAATGATGGGAGGTGCCACCTCCGTTCAGGTGCAGGTATTCGGCTACGATTTCGAGAAGACCGACCGCGTTGCAAAGGAGCTGCAGGAGAAGATGCTTGCTTCCGACGACTTCTCGCAGGTGACCCTGTCCCGCGATGAATATACCCCTGAGTTCCAGATGGATTTCGACCGTACCAAACTGGCGCTCAACGGCCTGACCTCCTCTACCGCAGGTGCCGCCTTCAGCGCTGCGATGTCCGGAACCGTAGCATCCTTCTACAGGGAGGATGGCGACGAATATGACATACGCGTGCGTTATGCCCCTGAGTTCCGCCGCAGCATAGAGGATATGGAGAATATTGTGGTGATGAATGCTTACGGCAAGCCGGTTAAGATGAAAGAGCTCGGTACAATTGTCGAGACAAGCGTGCCTCCTACCATTGAAAGACAGGACCGCGAGAGGCTCATCAAAATCAACGCAATCGTTTCCAAGAACTCGGTGCTCAGTGATGCGGTTGCAACAGCCCAGAAGATAATAGACGATACTGACATTCCTTCAGAGCTGACCACCGTGATTGCCGGTGACTACGAAGACCAGCAGGAGATGTTCGGCGATATGCTGATGCTCATTATCCTTATCATCATCCTCGTCTATATGGTGATGGCCGCACAGTTCGAGTCCTTTATGTCTCCGTTCGTGATTATGTTCTCAGTGCCGTTTGCGCTCGTGGGCGTAATCCTCGGACTGACCGTGACCCGGACTGCTCTCGGCGTGATGTCCATTATCGGTGTGATAATCTTGCTTGGTATAGTCGTGAAGAACGGTATTGTGCTGATTGACTACACCATTCTCTGCCGTGAGCGCGGAATGAATGCAATCGACGCTTCCGTCGAAGCGGCACGCAGCCGACTCAGGCCTATCCTTATGACTACCCTCACCACAGTGCTCGGTATGCTGCCTATGGCCCTTGGTCGCGGCGAAGGTGCCGAGATGTGGAGAAGCCTCGGAATGACCGTTTGCTGGGGTCTTTCAATCTCAACTTTGGTCACTCTTGTGCTTATTCCTGCAGTTTATTGTGTATTTGCTACCAGACAAGAAAGGAAAATTAAAAAATGAAAGCTATATTTGT
>CAKMNE010000032.1 GCA_927798505.1 uncultured Bacteroidales bacterium | reverse complement strand
AAGCAGTGAGGGTTGCGAGGTTCTGACCGGTGACATAGACGCGGAGATGGTCAATCAGGCTCTTCTCCTTGAGCTTGAAGGTATAACCGACAGTAATGTTGTCAAGTTTCACGTAAGAACCGTCCTCGAGGTAGTAGTCAGAGAACTGCTCCTTGTTGCTGAGTACGGTATTGGTCTTGGACACATCCTTCATGAAGATGTTGTCTGCAGCGGAAGCTCTAGGACCGTAAGCCCAGCGGGTGAGGTTGAGAATCTTGTTTCCGACCACTCCGCGGAAGAATACGGTAGCATCGAGGTTCTTGTACCTGAAGGAGTTGTCCCAACCGAAGGTGAACCAAGGCTGAGCGTTGCCCAGTGGCTGGCGGTAGCCTTCAGCAGCACCTGCGCTGTCGATAACACCGCCTGCAGGGGTCTGGTAGTACCAGACGCCGTCCTTGATGGTGAGGAGCTTGTAGCCGTAGAAGGTTCCTACTGACTGACCCTCGATGAGAATCTGGGTGTTGGTGTTCATTATACCGTTCTCACCCACTCCACCGGAGGTCGTCTGCTTGTAGTTGAAGCCCTTCTCAGGGTCTGAAAGCCTGGTGATGACATTGTGGTTGTAGGACAGGGTTGGAGTCGTGGTCCAGGTGAAGTCATCGGTCTTCACAGGAATAGCGCTGATTGAGAGCTCGACACCGTAGCTGTCCATCACACCTGCGTTTGCGAGCAGGGTAGGATACTGGTAAGGAGGAGTAGGAACCTCGTAGTCCCAGAGAAGGTCCTTGGTGTGACGGTAGTAAGTATCGAAGCTACCTGAAAGCCTGTTGTCAAGCAGGGCGAAATCCACACCGAGGTTGTATTCGTATTTCTTCTCCCACTTCAGATCAGGGTTCACATTCTGGCTGACGGTGTAGGTGTTCACATAAGCACCGTTGTACCAGAAGGTACCTCCGTTGGAAAGAAGGGCGACTGACTTGAGGTCTGAACCGAGGTTGTTTCCGGTTACACCGAAGCCGAGACGGAGCTTGAGGTCATTCACTGAACTTACTTCCTCCATGAACTCCTCGCCTGCAACACGCCAACCGAGGCTGACTGCAGGGAAGAGACCCCATTTGTTGTTCTTGCCGAAGCGGGAAGAACCCTCACGGCGCAGGGATGCGGAAACGAGATACTTGTCTGCGTAGTTGTAGTTTACACGGCCGAAGAGCGCAATCAGAGTGTTGGAATTGCGGTAAGAGGATGCCTTGAGGTAGGTCTTCTCAGCATCACCGTTACCGATCTGATAGTACTTCATGCTCTCTGTAGGGAAGCCCTTGTTCTCTATGCTTTCTCCATCGTAGAAGAAGTTCTGGTATGAGAAACCGGCAACGGCAGCCACATTGTGCTTGCCGAATGAGCGGCTGTAGTCAGCGGTGATTTCGAACAGCTTGTTCATGCTGTTGTCGTTTCCTCTTCCTGCCTTTCCTGAGCCGTCAAGGTCAGTGTTGATGGTCTTGTTAGCCCAGTAATTGTTGTTGTCTCCCTCTTCGAAGGCGGCGAAGGCATTCAACTTGAGGCCTGCCACTGGCTTTACATTGAGGGTGGCTTTCACAGAACCGCGGAAGTAGTTGCCGGTCTGGTAAGACTCCTTCTGGTTCATGTTCTCCACAGGGTTGGAAAGACCTGTTCCCTGAGGCTTGTAGTATCCGTTCTCGTTGGCAGGATCGTAGATAGGAGTAGTAGGGTTGAGGATGGCTGCCATCTTGAAGTCTCCGCAGAAGTAGTCGTTGCGGTATTTCATATAAGAGAAGTCGTAGGCGAGATTGAGCCAACCGTCAAGAGCCTTCTGGGAAGCGGCGATCTTGGCGATAACCTCGTTTCTCTCGTTGTTGCGGGCGATACCCTCAGCGTCCTTGTAGCTTACGGAAGCACGGTAGTTGAACTTGCTGGAAGCGCCGGTAATGGCAACATTGTGGCTCTGGGTGATGGCTGCGGACCTTGTTACCTCTGACATCCAGTCGGTCTGGTAAGGGTTGCCGTCTTCGTCCTTGAGTATGGTAGGGGTGATGACTCCGCCGCTGAGCTCGCTGAGGTTGATGAACTCCTCTGGGGTAGCCATTCCGAGGTCTCCGTTGCGGAAGGAAGCGGAAGCGTAGCCGGCATACTCTACGTGGGTCACAGGAACATCGTTGAAGTTCTCGCCGCGCTTGGTGGTGATGATAATCACACCGTTGGTACCGCGGGTACCGTAGATAGCGGCTGCAGAACCGTCCTTGAGCACGTCCATAGAGGCGATTTCATCCGGAGCAATGTTGTCGATGTTGCTTACAGGCACACCGTCAACAATGTAGAGCGGGCTGGTTCCGGCACCCTTGTCGAGAGTGGAGAAACCGCGGATCTGCACGCTGAAGCCGGTAGAAGTAGGGTCTGAGGTCTGGCGGCTGATATTAAGACCGGCAACCTTACCCTGAAGGAGACCCATAGGGTTGGTCTTGACACCGGCATTGAAGTCTTCAGCCTTTACGGAAGCTACAGAGCTGGTCACTTCCTTCTTCTTCTGTGAACCGTAACCGATAACGACTACGTCCTCAAGAAGAACGGAATCCTCACTCAGCATTACTTTTGCCGGAACGGCAGAAGCCTTGAAAGACTGGGTGGTATAGCCGATGCAGGAAATTTCCACGGTTGCGTCCGCAGATGATACTTTGAGCGTATAGGCTCCGTCGATATCGGTGATGGTACCGTTGGAGGTGCCCTGTTCGAGCACCGTTGCACCAATCACCGGACCGAGCGAATCCTCGATTACGCCTTTTACCTCGTAGCTCTGAGCGGCTACGTTTGCGGAGAATACTGCAGATGCTGCAGCTGCCGCAAGAATGGTCATTATGCGTTTCATTAATATTAGTGGAATTAGTTATTCTTTCTTTCTTCAATCAGTCCTACGGCAAGCGCACCGCAAAGCAGCAGTACGGCAGCAACGAGGAACATAGCAGCCTGTGAGCCGCCGACGATCTTGAGTATTGCGCCACCAGTGGCAGCAGCGACAATCTGCGGAAGGCAGATGGCGCAGTTGAACAGGCCGAGGTAGGTTCCGATATGGTTCCCGCTCAGCGCGTTGGTCACAAAGGTGAAAGGAATGGAAAGCACTGCACCCCAGCAAACGCCAATCAGCATAAAGCTGAGGAAGAGCACGTACTGGTTATGGATGAAGAACACCGATGCAAACCCTGCCGCACCGAGGATGAGGCTAGTCACATAGGCTCCCCTGAGAGTCTTGAACTTAGGGATGGCGATAGCCCAGAGCATAGCTCCAATGGCCTCGACGGCAAAGAGCACGCCCACCCAGTTGCCCGCGGCCTGGTAGTCGGCGGACTTCACGTCCGAGGTGCCCCAGCAGGTATCGGCAATCGCGCCGTTGGTGTAGGTCCAGAGGAAAAGGAAGGCTGCCCAGCAGAAGAACTGCACGAGGCTGACTGTCCAGAATGTCTTCGGGGCCTTCACTAGAAGCTTGATGAATCCCGGATTGTCTTCCTTCTTATCAGCTTTTTCCTCTATGCCGTGGAACTCCGCATACTCCTTCGGGTTCATCTCCTTGACATTGAGGCAAGTGTAGAGAACGCAGAGGATAAGGATAGCGGCACCGCAGTAGAAGCTCCAGATAACGGAATCAGGCACCACGCCTTCAGGTGCGGTGTTGGAAATGCCGATCCAAGTGAAGAAAATAGGGAAGAGGTAACCGAAGAGACTGCCTGCATTGCACAGGAAGCTCTGGGTGCTGTACGCCTGGGCCTTCTGCTCCTCGCTGACCATGTCGCCCACCATCATCTTGAAAGGCTGCATAGCCACATTGATGGAAGTGTCGAGGAAGATGAGGCTGAACAGGCCAAACCACATCGCGCTGTTGAGTCCGAGGAAGGCATAAGCCTTGCTGAGGTTGAGGCTGCCCGCATTAGGAAGCAGCAGCATCACCAGCACGGCAATTATGGCTCCCACCAGAAGATATGGCTTGCGCCTTCCCAGACGGCACCAGGTCTTGTCAGACCACTTGCCGATAAGAGGCTGGACAATCATACCCATCAGAGGAGGGAGTATCCAGAAAAAGCTCAACTGGTGCGGATCCGCACCGAGAGTAGCAAAGATGCGGGAAATGTTCGCGGACTGCAGGGCATACGCTATCTGTACGCCGAAAAATCCGAAGTTCAGATTGAATATCTGACGAAATGAAAGTGTTTTATTGGACATTTTAGTGTTAATCGGGTTCCAAGTTAGGCACTTCTTTCCTATTTTTAATAATAGGTGCTGACGAAATGCGGGAATCAAAGGATGAAATGCGAAGATTTAGGGATGAAAATTTTTATTAAATTTGTGCTATGAATTCTGGCCTGAAAGACACATCTGTGATTATCGCATTTGCGCTTGCACACGCCGCAACTGCGTTTGTCTGCCGGTACTTCGGCTTGCAGGACGATGTGCTGCTCACCATACTCACCATGCTGCTGACCATGCTCATCTGCATGCGCGGAAGGATGAGCACGATGTTCATGGCCATTGCCATCCTGCTTATCAATATTTTCGGATTTGCCCTGGGCTTTCTCTTTTCGGAGCTCTTCGGCTGCTTCTCCTCCAATCCGCTGGTCATCTATCCCGCGTCTACCTTTCTGACCACCATAATCATAGGCTATGCCATATCCGGCTTTGCCACGATCTACCGCCGCAGGCGCCGTGACGAAGGCTCGGAGGATGCGCTGATCTGGCTGATGCTTGCCTTCATCATAGTCATCACGGTGCGCCTCATCCTCATAATGCCTCTCTCGGACGAGCAAGTCCGCACGGACTCCATCAACATGCTGCTCAACTACACGTTCAGCGGCGTTGCGCTGGCTGTGGTGGTGGTGTTCACCATACGTGCCCTGCGCCAGAGGGACGAGGAGCTGGAGCGGGCCCATCTCGCGCAGTATCGCTACATGAAGCTCAAACAGCAGGTGAACCCGCATTTCCTCTTCAACTCCCTCAACATCCTGGATTGCATGATCCAGGAGCAGAGCCCCGAGCGCGCCAGCCTCTACACCCACAAGCTTGCAGAGGTGTACAGGTATATGATTCGCAACGAGGAGGAGAAACTGGTGCCGCTCTACGAGGAGATGGACTTCGTGGAGAAATATGTCAGCCTGCTGAAGGTGCGTTTCACCGAGGGCCTGCAAATAGAAAGCGACATCCCTCCTCAGGCAATGCAACGCCATGTGGTGCCGTGCTGCCTGCAGCTGCTGATAGAGAATGCCACCAAGCACAATGCTGTGCGACCAGATAACCCTCTGAAAATCAATATTTTTATTGAAGGAGACGATATATGCGTGACCAACAACCTCTGCCCTAAGGTCGGGCGCCACTCTTCCACCGGGTTGGGCCTTGCGTACATCAAGCAGCAGTACATGGACCTCTCCGGCAAGGAAATTGAGGCACGCAAAACTGAAACCGAATTCATAGCCAAATTGCCACTCTTATGAAAGCGCTGATTATCGAAGACGAAAAGATGGCTCAGGCCAATCTTGCAAGACTGCTCAACAAGGCATTTCCTGAAATGGAAATTGTCGCGATGATTGACAGCGTTCACGGGGCTGTGGAGTTTCTCTCTGCAAATCCGGAACTGGATTTGATATTTATGGATGTGGAACTCTCGGACGGAATCTGCTTCGAAATCTTCCGCCGGGTGCAGGTCAAGGCTCCCGTGATTATGACCACGGCCTACGATTCCTATGCCGTGAAGGCTTTCGAGGCGGGCTCCATCGATTATCTGCTCAAACCGATAGAAACGGATGCCCTGCTAAGGGCAGTAGGCAGGGCTCGGGAGCGCAGGAACCCTTCCGCCAGCATTGAGAAGCTGCTCGCCGCACTCGGGCAGAACACCAAGCCATACAAAGAGAAATCCATTGTGCGTTGCGGGGACCGCATTATCCCTGTTCAAAGCGGCGACATTGCCTTCTTCTTCTCAGAAGACAAGGCCAACTATCTTATGACCTACAGTGGGGAGAAGTATATGATCGAGTCAACCATAGATTCTCTTGAGAATGAGCTGGATCCGCAGAAGTTCTTCCGCATATCGCGCGGATGCATCATAGCCTTCGGCGCAATAAAAAGCGTCTCGCGCAATGCTACGGGACGCCTTGTAGTGATTTCGCAGCCTTCGGCTCCCGTTGAACTTGCAGTTTCCAGGGCCAGGGCTGAAGGATTTATCTCCTGGTTGGGATAGGCTATACCTTATAATATACAGACATAACCCACGCGAATACCCGCGGCGGGAGCAGTGTGCGCGCCACTACCGCAAGCTTCTGGAGAGGGTTCGCGATGATGTAATGATATCCCGGACGCTTTTTCCTGATGATGCGGGAAATCTTCTTGGCAAGGAATTCCGGCTTCAGACCGGTGGTCTCATCGTGCTCTATGCTCTCGAGCGATTTGGCATAGCCCGGATAGACCTTGTGCACCTCGGGGTTGTCCACGCTCTTGCGCTGGGCGGTGAACGATGTGGCAAAGTCGCCCGGCTCTATGGTGGTCACATTGATGCCGAAACCGCGGATCTCGAGGCGCAGCGCCTCGCAATAGCCCTCGATGGCAAACTTGGATGCGCTGTACATGCCCTGGAATGGAAGTCCCACCAGACCGCCGATGGAGCTGAAGCAGATGATGTGTCCGTGTCCCTGAGCGCGCATAATCGGCACAACCTCGCGGATGTAGCGAACCATGCCCATGAAATTCACGTCCATCTGCCTCTGGCAGTCCTCGATGCTGCAGAATTCCAGCGGACCGCCTATTCCCATTCCGGCGTTGTTGATGAAGACATCGATGCGGTCCTGCTCATCCATTACCTGCTTTACGGCAGCCTGCACGTCCTCCTGGACGGTGGACTCCGCCTTGATGTAGTGCACTCCCGGGATTTGCTCCTTGGCCTTGCGGTGGGTTCCATAGACGGTATGCCCTTCCGCGCTCAGCCGCTCGGCGCAGGCCTTGCCAAAGCCGGACGTGATTCCAGTGATGAGTATGACCATAGTCTTATTCGATTACTCCCAGTTCCCTGAAGATGACGGTCAGCTTCTCCACTGCCTCGTCGATATGCTCCTTCTGGTGTGTGGCCATCAGCGCAAAGCGGATGAGCACGTCCTTTTCCGGAACGGCCGGGGCGATGACAGGGGTGATGAAGACGCCCTGCTCGTAGGCGAGAGTAACGATCTGAAGGGCCTTGTTGGTGTCGCGCACCATCAGCGGGATAATAGGGGATTCGGTTGCGTTGATGTCGAACCCGTTCTCGCGGAAGCGCTTCCAGGCGTAGCGGGTAATGTCCCACAGGTGCTCCAGGCGCTCAGGCTCGCTTTCCATAATGTCGAGAGCCTTGGCGGCAGCTGCAACTGAGGCAGGAGTCATGGAGGCGCTGAAAATCAGTGAGCGGGAGTTGTGCTTGAGGAAGTTGATTACGTCGTGGCTTCCGGCTATGAATCCTCCCAGGGAGCCGAAACTCTTCGAGAAGGTACCCATAATCAGATCCACCTTGTCGGTCAGACCGAAATGGTTGGCCACACCGGAGCCGTTCTTTCCGAACACGCCCAGACCGTGGGCATCGTCAATCATCACAGATGCGTTGTACTGCTCTGCCAGCTCGGTGAGCCTTGGGAGCGGTACGAGATCTCCAAGCATTGAATAGACACCGTCAACGACAATGAGCTTCGGAGCCTCAGGCTCGCAGGCCTTGAGCTTTTTCTCGAGCGCGTCCATGTCGTTGTGCTTGAATTTATAGACCGTGCTCCAGCCCAGACGGCTTCCGTCGATAATGCAGGCGTGGTCTGTGTCATCCAGCAGGGTGTAGCCTCCGCGGAATCCCAGGGCGCTGACCACTCCGAGATTTACCTGGAAACCGGTGCTGAAGGTCACAGCCTCCTCCATTCCCACGAATTTGGCAAGCCTTTCTTCAAGTTGATTATGGATGTCGAGGGTACCGTTGAGGAAGCGGCTGCCGGAGCAGCTGGTTCCGTACTTTTCAATTGCGGCTTTTGCAGCTTCTTTGAGCCTTGGGTCATCAGAAAGACCAAGGTACGAATTCGATCCGAACATCAGGGCCTTATGGCCGTCCGCCATTGTGACTACAGGGTCCTGTCCGGATGAAATCGCTTTGTAGTAAGGGTAGATTCCTGCGGCTTTCGCCTCCTGCGGAACCGTGTACTTACCACACAGTTCATTCAATAATTTGTTCATAATAGGTTGGTTTTAGCGCTGCAAATATACAAACTTTTTTAAAACTGCTTCTGACGCAGACCTTCGCGGGCAGCGGCGCGCTTCCAGGCTTCGGTGTAGCCTGGCTGTGTCAGGCCCTCCGGCGTTCCGCTGTGGTATTTGCTGTGCTTGAAGCTTCCGTCAGCTTCCTGCGCCTTCACATTGCCGTCTATGAACTTCACAAGCAGCAGTTCCTCGAGCGCTTTCCAAGCTTCGAACTGCTCCTGAGCCGTGTTTACGGTGTAGCCGGTCATAGCCTTGATGGCCTTCCTGGTCTTGCCCTTGGCAACGAGCTCGCAGAGCTTTGCGTCCATCTGAGGCACTGCCTCGAACATCTGATGCTTCTCGAACTCGTCGGCCTTTGCGCGCACCACCGGCTCCATCTGGTTGTACATCTTGTAGCAGGCCTGAGCCACGCGGTTGCAAATCCAGAACGAAGAGGTAGGGGAATAATGAAGCATATCGCCATTACCCACGCGCAGGCACTCCGGCACCTTGGTGGAGTTTACGTAACATGGTGTGAGATAGGATGTTGCGGCATCGTCCGTGCCGAACCACAGCAGGGCGCCCACCTCGTCAGGAAGGTAGCCGCGAGCCTGTGCCACGAACCAGAATCCGGTCTGCTGGGTAGCGATTGCGCGCTCATTGACATAGGACACGCCGTCCACCTCGAAGCCCATAGGCCTCCAGCGGTATGGGCAGGCATTGCCGCCCGCGCCAGCGTCGGTGCGCATATCCATAGGGGTACCCTCGTAGTGGTCGCGCATCACGTCGGCCACGTCCTTGGCGCTGATCTTGCGCGAAGGCTTCACGAACAGAGGCATCTCGCCGCTGAGTTCGTAGCCCATCGCATAATCGATCCAGTTCGAAGCCGGCGTGCTGACGAGGGCTCCGTTCTGCTCGTAGGTGAAGGTCCCGTCGCACAGTATGTTGAATGCCGCCCAGGCCCTTGCATCGCAGGCCCTGGCGCCCGAGAAGTCGAGCGGATTGTAGGTATCGCGGAAGCTGAAATCCTCGTCCTTGCCCTCGTACCAGCCCTGGCGGCGTGCGAAATCGATCACATCCGGCGCGTAGAGGCAGTTCTGAGGGTCATCGAGCGGGAAGCGGGTGATTCGGCACTGGTTCGCGTGGGCGCATATGTATCCGTCCGGCACCCTGCGCGCTACCCATACTATGCCCTTTTCCTTACCCTTGCCGACGAGGTCCATGATCCACGCCTCCTCGGTATCCGCGATGGAGAAGGTCTCGCCTTCGGACGGGTAGCCGTAGGTATTCGCCAGCTCCACGATAGTGCTGATGGCCTCGCGCGCGGTGCGGGCACGCTGCAGGGTCACGTAGATCAGCGAACCATAGTCCATCACACCATCCTCGTTTACCTGCTCTTCGCGGCCGCCCCAGGTGGTTTCGGCTATGATGAGCTGGTGCTGGTTCATGTTGCCCATGGTCTGGAAGGTCTGCGCCACCTGCGGGATCTGCCCGGTCGGGCGGTAGGTGTCCCATTCGGTGATCGGGAGCATCGCGCCAGCCTTCCATTTGGCCGCCGGGTGGAAGTAGAGCTCGCCGTAGAGCACGTGCGAGTCGGCGGCATATGAGACTATGGAGGAGCCGTCGGTGCTGGCTCCGCGGGTGATGATTACATTGGTGCAGGCGTCAGCGGGAATGCTCGAAAGCAGGGCTGCGCAGAGGGCAATGGTAAGAAGCTTTTTCATTTTCTATGGATTATTCTTATTTTTGTACGCTTTTAATCACGCGAATTTAATGAAATATTTCCGTTTACTGGTTATTTGTGCCGCTATCTTGCTCCCCGTCACTTCTTTCGCCCAGCAGGGTCCGGAGGATGAGGAGAAGAAGTTGTACGAGATGATTCAGACTGAAGTGAGCAAGCTGGAGGAAACTCTCGAGCTGGAAAGCTGGCAGGTGTTCTATGTGGATTCGATTCTGACCCATGACTACAATGCGATGAGGGATGAACTGATGGTCAAGAGCGCCGCCAAGGTTGCCAGTTCCGATGTTTATGTTCAGATTCAG
This sequence comes from uncultured Bacteroidales bacterium, assembly GCA_927798505.1. Taxonomy (GTDB): domain Bacteria; phylum Bacteroidota; class Bacteroidia; order Bacteroidales; family UBA932; genus Cryptobacteroides. The sequence continues at coordinate 1,801 of CAKMNE010000032.1, read as the reverse complement.
GACAAATGGATGGAACAGATTTACAATTCTTTCTCCAAGGTGTTTGACAAGGACCAATGGGCCAAGTACCTCAAGCAGGGGGCAGGCCGGGAGAAGAAGGCAAGAGACAAGCGTGCCGCCAAGCGGAAATCCAATTGAATATGAAAAAGGAAGATATAGAGAAAATCCTTGAGGACCTCAATGCCCTCAAGTGCAAGACAGCCAAGGATGTAGAAGAGGCGCGTGTGCGCTACCTTGGCAAAAGGGGTGAGATTACAGCTCTTTTCGAAGAATTCCGTTCTGTGGACGGAGCCGTGAAGAGGGAGCTTGGTCGTCCGCTCAATGAGTTGAAACAGAAGGCAATTGCCAAGATAGAGGAGCTGAAGGAGGCTCTTGCTCAGATAGAGGATGAGTCGGCTCCGAAGGCTGACCTTTCACTTCCGGGAGACCCTATGTCTCTTGGTTCCCGTCATCCGGTGAGCATTGTGCGCCAGGAGATTGTGGGTATTTTCCGCAAGTTCGGCTACGATGTTGCCGAGGGTCCGGAGATTGAGGATGACCACCATGTTTTCGAGGCTCTGAATTTCCCGGCCAATCACCCGGCCCGCGACATGCAGGACACTTTCTTCGTGTCTGCGGGACATCTCAATCCTCTGCTGCTGCGCACCCATACTTCCTCTGTTCAGGTGAGGGCTATGGAGACTATGCCTCTGCCTATCCGCGTGGTATGTCCGGGGCGAGTTTTCCGCAATGAGGCCATCAGTGCGCGCGCTCACTGCATTTTCCATCAGATCGAGGGACTGTACATCGACGAGAATGTTACTTTTGCAGACCTGAAGCAGGCTATTCTGCTTTTTGCCCGTGAGATGTTCGGTCCGGAGACCCAGATTCGTATGCGTCCGTCTTACTTCCCGTTCACCGAGCCTTCGGCTGAGGTGGATGTGAGCTGCAACATTTGTCACGGTAAGGGTTGCAATATCTGCAAGGGAACGGGCTGGCTTGAAATCCTGGGTTGCGGCATGGTGGACCCTAATGTGCTTAAGGCTTCGGGGATTGATCCTGAGAAGTATTCGGGATTCGCTTTCGGTATGGGACTTGAGCGTATCGCCATGCTGAAATGGCAGGTTAATGACCTGCGTCACTATTTCGAGAATGATCTGCGGTTCCTCCGGGAGTTCAATACTTCGATTGAGGTGTAGATTTCCCGAAAAAATTGAAGATTTTTTTTGCGGATTCAAAATATCGTTGTATATTTGCAATCCCAATCGGGAAACCGAACGCGGAAATAGCTCAGTTGGTAGAGCGCAACCTTGCCAAGGTTGAGGTCGCGGGTCCGAGCCCCGTTTTCCGCTCCAAAATAACGACAACCGGAAAGGTTGTCGTTTTTTTTGTGTCCGGCCGTGACCCGGGGGGCCTCCCGACGCCATTTTGCCGTTGCTTGCCGCTTGCTGGCGGTGTATGTGCGGCATCCGGACCGTTCGGGCGAAATAGCAAAAATAGGGGGGGGCTATAACTGCTATTTTTTGGGGAAATGGCAAAAAACAGGGGTGGAAATTGCCACAAAAAAATGACAGCCATAAAGGTTGTCATTTTTCCGCGGAGAGGACGATACCTTCTTGTGTAAAAACATTCAAAAACTAAACCCTCAGTCATTCAGGTCCCCTTGAACCATTGAGACAAACTCTGCAAAGGTTATGATCTTTGTCCCCAGATGATTTCTTAGTACAAGCAGGTCCTGGTCACCTGTCACAAGATAATCAGCGGGGATGCTTTCAGCCATTGAAAGAAGATATAAGTCCTTTATATCACGGATTGCAGATTC
>CAKMNE010000031.1 GCA_927798505.1 uncultured Bacteroidales bacterium | reverse complement strand
AGTACGCTCGGAGCCCCTGAGGGATGCTCCGGTTCCGAAAGTCCTGCGCGGAGCATTCACAACCTTGATTGCAACAGGCTGAGGGTCACGCTCGTAGTCAGAGAACTTCAGGCCGAAACTGCAGTCGAGATTGCCAAAGCCTTCGAACTTGCGGAAGTTGCGCTGTCCTGGAGCGGCAGGTGCTGCCTCGGCCTCAGCTTCGAAGGCCTCGGTAGGTCCGAAGTGCTCATAGTCTGTGTCCAGATAATAACCCTCGGTCGTAGCATAAGAAACGTAGAAATGGAATATTCCGTCCTCATCGACATAGCTCTCCTGAGTCAGATCGATTCCAATCTCATCAATCCAGGACTGAGGCAGAGCTGAAGGGTCTGTCACGAATACCACTCCGACGCCTAAGGCGGTGAGATCCACGACGCCCTGCATAGGAACAGAAATCTCACCGGACTCCTCGTCATACTTGAACACAAGGGTTACATCTCCATACCATTCAGGAATCTCATAGCAATCTGTGTTCGGATTGTACTCAAGGCTCATACCGTCAACTGTCCTGACCGACGGTTCACCTGTTGAAGGATTGATGAAATATACATATGAGTAGGTTCCGTCAGCGATGATTTCGTTAGGAAGGCCTTCAGTTGTATATTCATCGGTAACGAAAGTGTCGGATACGCCATTGGTAGCCCATACCACGAGAGTATAAGAGGTCAATGCATCAAGTCCGGAAACGAGCTGGGTATAACCGCCGACAGCATTGACTTCTTCAATATCGCTGTCCTCAAGGGCAACAGAGCCTTCGGCTCCATACTTGACACCGCTGAGAATTGCGTCGGCATTCTTTTCGAAGGAAGCGGTAGGAACAACGGTGTAGTTTACGGCCTTGATATCCTCGCCTGAAATCCAGAAGCCGAAGGAATTCGAAGCATCGCTATCAGGGGCGTACCTCTCGGAGGTCGTTTCCGTTCCGACAGAGATGTTCACGGCATTTTCCTCGATATCGCCTTCAGCCACGAACGGACCGGCAACAGAAGTGTAGTTCTGCACCTCTCCCTTGGCGTCGTAAGTGACAGCGACGATGGTATAGGTTCCGGTCTTTTCGAATGAGATGGCAGAATCGGCATAATAAGCCTCTTCGTACTCATAAATATCCTCCTCTGAAACGGTCACGATATTGAGACCCTCTTCGGATGAAGTGATGGACTCGACAGCCTTTTCAGTACCGTTCTTGGAGAGTTCACCCTCGAATCCTGCAAAACGGATCTCCTTCACATCGGCTCCGACTTCGAAGTAAACAGGAAGGACTCCTTCGACAGAATAGTCAAGCTCAGCCTTTATGCTGTAGTCCACGCGGGTGAATCCGTCGGCAAGGAGCACCGTATCATAAGAATCGACTAACGCGCCACCCTGACCCGGGATGTAGTAATAAACTGTATAGAAATGAAATCCGCCATTGCCGTCATAGTAACTGCAAGGAATCTTGTCGCTGTACTTGCCGGCGAAGGACTTGAAATCAAGAGAGGTGAACGGGTCTGTAGGATTCAGTACGGTATAGAAACTGTAGTAGTCATACAAATTGACTTCGGCTGAATATTTTGTGTGATATTCAACTGGCTGTACAGGAGCATGGAGAGCCTGATAGAGTTCACCGTCTTCTCCGGTTACGGAAGTATCAAGATACCAGAAGAAATTGAGGGTATATTTCTCTCCGGATGCCCAGAAACCAGGATAGGATACTCCATCCTCGACATACGGATCCGCCTCGATCACACAGGTACGCAGGTTTCCGACCTCGTAATACTTGAGCTTTCCGGTATGCTCAAGTTCATTCCATCCTTCAGTGTAACGGATGACAGCAGGTTCTCCCGTCTTAGGGTCAAGGAAATACTTCCATTCTACGCGCAAAACGCTGAAATCGAGACTGACCGCACCTGTATTGTATCTGGAAGCGTAAACAGGATCCTTGATTGCAATTGAAAGAGGATAGGCAACACCGATATCGGCTTTAGGGAACTTGACTTTAAGCATAGTCTCAGACTGGCCGTCTTCGAACTTGAGAGGTTCAAGCTCGAAAACGCCTTCAGGGTCGGAGACCACGAGCGGAACCTCGATGGCACCCTTGGAATTGCTACGCACGACAGTGAATTCAATCTCCGGAGTCATTGTAGGATCGAAGGTATGGGCACCCGTAGCCTCCTGCGACGGGAAATAAACCCCATAGCAGCCCTCTACGTCCGGCTGACCCGGCTCGTATTCCGCCACTTTGTGGCACGCCGTCAGACCTAAAGCGATGGCTACGGCTGCAAGTATATATACAAAATACTTTTTCATAATGATTCGGCTTAAATGTTAGTCTGTTACACCATCTTTGAGTTCAGGATTCTGTCCTGCCACAGGCTGATTTCCGCCGGTGTTGTCAACGATGGCGAAATTGGTGTTCTTCTCACGCTGAGGGAACCTGAGGAGCATCCAGCCGTCGTCAGCGGCAACATTGAAACGGAACGCATCCGGAACATTGCTTTCCTGACCGGAGTGGAACCTTACTACCGGCTTCTGGAGACGTCTTACGTCCTTCATGCCGAAGCCCTCGCCCCAAAGCTCGACCCTTCTCTGGAACCATATCTCATCGAGAAGCTTGAGACCTCTTTCATTGGAGTTGTAGCTTGGATCACGATACTGCTTTACAAAATCTTCGAGTATCTTCCTCGCCTCGGCCTCGTTGCTGTGAGCCTTGGCCTCCGCCATGATGAGTATCATCTCCTCCACGCGCATGAGCGGAGTATCCTCGTCATTCTTGGTCGTACCGCAGGTATAGCAGCCGAACTTGACATTGGTATATGGGATGAACGGTTCCTTGATGTCAGGAATGGTAAGGTTTGCCACATCACCGTCTCCGTCCCAGGTCAGTCCTTCAAGAAGAGGGGACTTGAGGTCAAGATCGACCCACCAGCCCTTGCGGACATCGGTTGCTGCGATCTTGTCATAAAGGATGTTGTTGATGCAGGCATAGACTGCACATGAAGGCGCATAAGCCTCGGCTGAGAATGAACGCAGCCATGAAGAAGTGGTCTGAGCGAGACCGTACTTGGCCATATCGGTGGTCATATCATAACCCCAAAGCCAGTTATGCTCGGAGATGTCCATGAAGGAAGGATGTGAAACCTCCTCGATGGAAGCCGGGGTGTAGTTCTTTGCAGCAGCCTGTGCATCGGCGTAAGCCTTGTCCCATTCCCCCATGGTAAGGTAAACCCTTGCACGGAGACCGTGGGCTACATCAGCGTTGATGAACATCTTGGTAGCTCTCGCGATGGTGCTGGCGTCAAGTATCTGGACTGCATAGCCCAGGTCTGAGAGCATCAGCTCATACACTTCGGCAACGGTAGCGCGAGGATTCTCGGTGAAGTTGGTAGTTTCCTCGGTCACGATAGGAACCGCAGGCTCGTTCTTGGCTATCTGATAGTTGAACTGATAGTCGGTCACGAGGTTGTAGTAAGCGTAGGCACGCAAAGCCCTTGCCTGCGCTATCATGTTGAGGGTTTTTTCGTCGTCAGTATCCTCAGGTAAAGAGGAGACAAAGGTATTGACCTTGTAAATCAGGTTGTAAGGGTTTCCGTAGCGCATATACGGATTTGCGTAGTCAGCGTTTCTGGATGACCAATCACCGCATGGGCTGAACCAGTTGTAACCGCTGTCAGCAATGACAAGATCGGCTGACTCGGCATCATTGGAGAAGTTGATCATAAGGAAACCCCAGTCATCGGCACGGTCGGAGCCATAGAAAACGTTCGGTTTGCCGAGGTCGGTGAAAAGACCGTTGAAGGAAGCCTCAGCACGGGTAGGAGCTACAATGTTCGTAGTCTGCAACTGAGACGCAAGCATAGTACCACCCTGAGGCTTTGCCTCTTCAAAATCCACACAAGCCGAAAAGGCAAGAGCGGAAAGCGCGAGGGTAAAATATCTGTTGAGTTTCATATTCATTGCCTTTTAATGATTAGAACGTGATGGTTACACCGCCGGTGATGTTGCGCATAGCGGAATAGCCGCCGCTGTTGAGACCTGATCCTGAAGTGTAGGAACCGAGACCTACTGAGTAGCGAGGGTCCACACCCTTGCGGGCGGTGAAGAGAGCGAGGTTCTCACCAGCCACATAGACGCGGAGTGACTGGAGCTTTATCTTCCTTACAAATGCTGAAGGGAAGGTATAACCGAAGGTCACGTTGTTGATGCTGAGGTAGTTTGAAGAAATAAGGAACCTGTCGACTGCTGTCTGGGCAACCTGGGTGTCACCGTCAAGACGAGGGAAGTCGGAATCAGGATTCTCAGGAGTCCAGGCCTTGAGCAGGTCTCTGTGCATGTTCGAGCCGGCGTTCGCCTGGGTGAACATCATAGACTGGTAGGTACCGTCATAGTAACGGCCACCGAGCTGGTAGCTGAACTGGGCTGAAAGGTCGAAGTTGTAGAAGTTGAGAGAAGTTCCGAAACCACCGTACAGCTTAGGAAGAACCGTTCCGACTTCGTACTGGGAAGCCTTGCTGAAATTGGCCGTGGTACCGGTAACAGTGTTTCCGTTCTCATCTTCATAATCGTAGTAGTAGAGTGCCTGACCGGTCTCGCGGTCCACACCGGCATACTTGCGCATATATCCTTCATAGAGGGATCCTCCGATCTTCTGAATATAGTTGCCGCCCTTGATACCTTGCTCTGAGACAGACTCGTCAAGTTCGAGTATGGTGTTCTTGTAGTGGCTGGCATTGAGGTTCCAGCTCCAGTTGAAGTTCTTCCTGTTGATGATCAGGCCATCGAGGGATACTTCGAAACCGCTGTTGCGGATGGAACCTACATTCACAGGGACAGATCCGGTAGGGTTACCTGACGAAAGCGGAACTTTCTTGTCGTAAAGCAGGTCTTCGGTCTTGCGTGAGAATACCTCGAAAGCACCGTTGAGATAGCCGTGGAAGAGTTCGAAATCCACACCGACATTGAAAGACTTGGAAGTCTCCCAGGTCAGGTCCTCGTTACCCTTGTATTCGAGGTTGACCGAATAAGAACCGGTCTCCTCGTTGTATGAGTGAGTGTACTGGTCTGAATATGGATAGAGACCGTCGATACCGTCGTTACCCTGGACACCGTAGCTGATCTTGAGCTTGAGGACATCAAGCCAGGACACACCGCCCATGAATTCTTCCTTGGTAATCAGCCAGGCTGCACCGACTGAACCGAAGTTACCCCAGCGATGTCCCTTTGCGAACTTCGAAGAAGCGTCACGGCGATAGGATGCATTGAGGAAGTACCTGCCGTCATATTCATACTGAGCGCGTGCAAGGAAACCCTCGGACATATAGGTGCCGGTAGCGGAGTTCGCAAGCTTTGCGGAAGTACCGTCGGCATTGTTCAACTCACCCACATACGGGTTGAAGAGGTGGTCGTTGTAGCCTGAGAGGCTCTGGCTCTTGTACTTGTAGCTTTCGAAACCGGCGAGCACATCTATGCTGTTCAGGCCGAAAGTCTTTCTGTACTGGGCAAGGTACTGCTGGTTCACAGAGAAGAACCTGGAGTGGGAGACCGAGACACCGCCATCGGTTGACGACGCACCGGCAAACTGACTGTAGAGATAGCTTGCGCGTGTGTTGTCATCGGTGAGACCAAGGCTTGCGGTGAGGGTAAGACCCTTCACAGGTGTGAAGATCGCAGCCCACTTCGCATTGAGCACGTCAGCATATACATTGTAATCGTTGTACTCATTGTCGCGGACAGCGTTGCCGACTATGCTAGGGCGCTTGAAGTTGGTGTTGTTGGAGTCATAGACCGTGCGGCCGTTCTCCTTCATTATGTGGCCTTCTGCATCACGAACGTAGAGCGGATAGATAGGACCCATGGTGTTGGTCACATAGAAGACGTTGCCGGATGATCCGAAACTATCGGCTGAGTTTGAGTATGAAGCAAGCTGGGAGTCGGAGTGGGAGAATGACATGTTGGTCTCCACGCGGAACCAGTCCTTTACCTGATACTCGGCGTTGATACGGCCGGTGTAACGCTTGTAGTCAGAATTGGAGACCATACCTCCATCCTGGAGGAAGCCCACACTGCCGTAGTAGTTGAATCTTTCGGAAGCACCGCTGACGGAAGCGTTGTACTCCTGGCGGAAACCTGTGTGGTAAACTTCATTGTACCAGTCGTCAGGGATATAGGTGTAAGTTCCGTCGGTGTATCCGAGGACAGCATTAGGGTTGAGCTTGAAGTTGGTACCTATGAGCTTCTCGCCTTCAGGAAGGGTATATACAAGGTAGCCGAGACCGCCGTTTTTGCTGTCGAAAAGGTTCTTGTCAGCCATCGCGTATGCCTGGGTCTCAGAGTATCCTGCATAGTAGTACTTGTTGTACATCATCCTGTAGAAGGTCTCGTAATACTCGCCCGGATCGGTGATAACGTCATACTGAGGTACAAGACGTGTGTTGGCACCCCACTTCGCGTCGAACTTTACGGTGGCGTCACCTGACTTGCCCCTCTTGGTGGTGATGATTACCACACCGTTTGCACCGCGGTGTCCGTAGATTGCAGATGCCGATGCGTCCTTGAGGACAGACATGGACTCTACGTCCTGAGGGTTGATATCTGAAATGGACCCCTGATATGGAACACCGTCAAGGATGATGAGAGGGGCATTGCTGGCACTCATTGAACCGAAACCGCGGATGCGGATGGCCGATGAATTTCCGGTAGGGTCACCGCTGGAAGAAATCATCTGCACACCGGAGGTGGTACCGGCAAGCGCGCTGGTCACATTTGTTGCAATCTTCTTCTCGATGGTCTCCTCCTTCACCATAGCGGCAGAGCCGGTGAATGAGCTCTTGCTGGCAGTACCGTAGGCAACCACGAGCACGTCATCAAGGAGTTCTGAATCTTCGTGAAGAAAGAAGTCGATCGTCGCTCTCGAGTTCACCTCAACTTCAGACTCGACATAGCCTATCATCGAAGCTACGAGAGTGGCGTTAGAAGGAACAGAAAGGGTGTACTTACCGTCAAGGTCAGTGTTGACACCGACAGTGGTACCCTTTACGACAACTGCAGCTCCAGGGAGCGGTTCGCCCTCTGAAGTCTTCACGGTTCCGCTTACCCTTATGTTCTGGGCACCTGCCACAGCACATGCGAGGAACAGCGAAACTGTTGCTAAGAAAAGCTTAATCTTCTGCATAAGCCAATAGTTTAATATAATGAATAGATAGTATGCGTATATACGGAAGCCTTCCGGCTGCAGGTCGGAAAACCACGCATTTCAACACGTTATTCAGCAAAAGTATGAAAAAAAAACGTATATGCGTACATTTTTGGTAATCCCGTGCACGCAATGCACTCTTTAGCCATTTTCCTCCAGCTTACAAGATGGTTAAAAAATAATTGATTCTTCTTACAAAGTGTAAGAAATTTTCACATTTCTAGTTAAACTATTCTACAAAATGTCACACATCTAATAATTTAACATCTTTTTATGCCTCAAATGGATAAATCATTTTAGAGTAACAGGAGCGAGGGATGGCGGGAGGGGTGAGGCGGAGGGGTGAGGCGGAGGGGTGTGAAGCGTCAGGTTCGACGAACGGCCACGAATCATCGGCGGCCAGATACGGAAAGAGGGCGGCTTTGCCGCCCTCACATATCAAAATGTACTGGAATACCCTATCAATCAAAGGCTTGCAGCCTTGCCCTCGTCAGTACGCCTCCACGCGAAATACGCATCCAGAACCTTGAGAGACTCAAGGCTAGGCACAGGACCGGCAAACGGTTCAGGACCGGTCAGATACATATACTGGGAGTCGTCCTCCCCCATGAAGCGAGGCCACTTCGGAAGCCCCTCCCCATTCGGGTCGCCATATTTCGTGAAATTGATCCAATACTGTCCCATCGCATCGGAAAGCGGAAGGTCAGACTCCTTCATACGCGAATTCTCCATATGCTGGAAGACATAAGCGACGTCCTGTCCGTGAGGAGAGCCGTAGCCATATCTCGGAGAATCCTCAGGATACTCCGGATGCTGGTCAAAATAATACATATAGACAGGAGACTTGCCGGTCTTGGCCTGAAGGCAGCCCCAAGCCCAGGTCTGCCATCCGAATGCAGCATCACGCATCAGGTCCCTCGCCTGCTTGCCAACCTTGCCGTCCTCAAGCGGATATGCCGCAAGCAGGTCCTCGGCGAACTTGCCGTAACGCTTTTGCACGCCGGCGATATGGCCTTCAGGAGTTGAAGCACCGCCAAGACCGCCGAAACTTGCGCCTTCGTCGGAATTATAGCCTATGAGCACAGCGACATCATTATAGCGCCCCTGCTCATAGAGCTCATACTGGTCGCCCGGAATCACATATCCGTCAACTATAGGCCAGCCTCCGCCATTGGCAGACAGACCGTTGGTCACAAAAGCGGAAGCGTCCAGAGCCCTCATCTCGGCAAGGGACGAAGCCCCCAGCGACTCGGCGATCTTCAGACCGTCCTTCTCCGCATCAGAGAGAGTCTTCATATTCTCGCCCGGATAAGTCGTAGGCCTCGTAGGACCGAACGAACCGCCACTCTGGGATATGGCACCACGGAACAGACCCGCCGCCAGAGGCGAAGCGCAGAGCTGGCTCACGGAAATGCCTCCGGCCGATTCTCCGAATATGGTGACCTTGTCAGGATCGCCGCCGAACTGGGCTATGTTTTCCTGCACCCACTGGAGCGCAGCTATCTGGTCAAGAAGACCGTAGTTGCCGCTCACGTGCTGAGGATTCTCGGCAGAGAGCTCAGGATGAGCCAGGAAACCGAGCTTGCCCACACGGTAAGCCACGCTTACCATCACGATGCCGCCCTTGCGCGCGAGAGCCTCGCAGTCATAGTTCGGGTCTGCAGTGTGTCCGCCGGCAAAACCGCCGCCATATATCCACACGAGCACAGGCAGCTTGTCTTTCTTCGAAGCTGCCGGAGTCCATACGTTCAGATAGAGGCAGTCCTCGCTGAATCCCACAGGGGAATGTCCACCCTGCATGGCGCCCGGAGCGAAATGGTCAGCCACGAGAACGGTGTCCCACGACGCCTCCCTCTGAGGAGCCTTCCACCTGAGATCGCCCACAGGCGGAGCCGCGAACGGTATGCCTTTGTATATGGTCAATCCTTCGGTGACCACGCCCTGAACCTTACCGGAACGGACCTTCACAAGACCCGGAGCCTCTTCCCCGCAGGAGGCGAAGAGCAGTGCGGCACAAGCCAGCGCCCACAGTATCTTTTTCATATGTATATGATTATTTGAAGCTTACCCAATCAACGTCAATATGGTTACCTTCGGTCATTAGCACGAAGAGATCGTGTACGCCCTCAGGCTTGGAGCTTGCCTTCACGGTGATTTCGTTCCAGCTGCTCACGCCGCCGACCTTGAACTCAGCCACGAGCGGACCGTCGATGGCATCGGCGCGAACCTCGATTTTGCCTCCGGCCAGAGAATGGCAGCGCAGGGTCGCATTGTCCCAGCCCTTGCCGAAGTCCACACGGTCGTAACGGATCCATATAGGCTCCTTGTATTCTGAAGCGGTGTTGTGGAAGACGGTCTTCCAGCCCTCGAAGGTGTTCTCGTCCCTGAGGAATTCGATATCCACCTTGGCCTCATCCTTGTCGGAGTATCTGTCTATCTGGATGTTGCTGTGCGCAGGGGTGATGCCGACGCCGCGGAAGGTAGGAACGACAGGAACGATGGTGCCGTCAGGATTGAAATGTATCTCGTCCACGCAGACCGATCTGTTCTTGTCAAAATACGGAGAATAGTCATTGTGGTGGTAGAAGAGATACCACTGGCCCTTGAACTCGACAACCGAATGGTGGTTGGTCCAGCACTCGGTCTCAGACTGCTCCATTATCTTGCCCTTGAACACATACGGACCCATAGGCTTGTCACTCATACAGTAAGCCAGACACTCGCGGTCCTTCTCGACCCAAGGGAAGGTGTAATAGTATATGCCGTTGCGCTTGAACAGATACGGACCCTCCTTGAAGCCGTCCGGAACCTCGCTCACTGCAACAGGCTCGGAATCAAGCTCGAGCATATTGTCCTTGAGTCTTGCAATCTGGAGACCGCGGCCTGACCAAGTGAGGTAAGGAGTTCCGTCGTCATCTATGAATATGCAAGGGTCGATTCCGCCTATGCCCTTGATAGGCTCTTCCTGGCATACGAACGGTCCGTAAGGGGTGTCGGACACCGCCACGCCTATGCCGTTGCCGGCAAAGCGCTGTCCCGGCTTGGGTTTCTGTCCCGCAGGGAAATAGAAGTAGTATTTTCCGTTCTTGTAGTTGCAGTCCGGAGCCCACATGCTGTAGCTGGTGGAATTCACCCAAGGCACAGACTTCTGGTCAACTATCACTCCGTGGTCAACCCAGTCGACGAGGTTGTCGGAGGAGTACACGTGGTAGTCGGCCATACAGAACCAGTCCTTCCTGGCATAGTCATAAGGTGCCGGAATATCGTGGGACGGGTAGACATATACCCTTCCGTCGAAAACGTGCGCCGAAGGGTCTGCCGAGAAGTTGTCCCTGATGATAGGGTTCTGAGCCGATGCGGCGACCGCCGTCATCATCAATGCCGCCGCGGCGGCTGCTGTTCTGGTAATATTCATAATAATCCTGTGGTTATTGGTTTCTCTCTGTCACTCAAGTTCCGAAAGCACACGGAACACGAATCCGCATATGCTTTCCAAAGATATGGATTATTGCAGGATTCTGATGCAAATTTAACAATAAGCTCCGATGAGGGGAGCAATGGGTAGTTCATATCCTTTAAATATCGTGTCAGCAAGTTTGGGCAAGGTGTTCATTCTGATGCGTTTTTTTCGTAGTTTTGTCCACCCCGGGAGGAAAGGCAGATTACCGCTCCCGGAATATGCAAGTCATCATATTCAAAGAAAATGGCAAAGGATATAGCTATAGGAATAGACATCGGCGGTCAGACGAGCAAGATAGGCGTGGTCAATGCGGAAGGCGGGATACTGGCAAGGTCAGTGATACGGACGGACACCTACGGAAAGGATGCGGAGGCTTTTGTCGATGCTCTGGCGGCCGCTGTCAGGGGCCTTATTGCGCAGACCGGGACTGAAGGCAGGGTCAGGGGCATAGGTGCCGGAGCGCCGAATGCGAATTATTACACGGGCTGCATCAGCAATGCGCCGAACCTGGAATGGGCGGCGGATGGTTGCGTTGAGTTCTCGCGTATGCTTTCCGAAAGGATGGGAGGTCTTCCTGTCAGGCTCACGAATGACGCGAATGCCGCCGCTGCCGGCGAGATGAAGTACGGCGTCGCCAAGGGAATGAAGGATTTCATCATGATTACCCTCGGAACCGGAGTCGGGAGCGGAATTGTCATTGGCGGAAATATTGTATATGGTCACGACGGTTGCGCCGGAGAACTGGGCCACGTGTGCGTGGAGCGGGAAGGCGGCCGGCTCTGTGGCTGCGGTAAGAAGGGTTGTCTGGAGTGTTATTGTTCTGCTACGGGCGTGGCGAGGACGGCGAAGGAATGGCTTCAGGCGAGTGATGAGCCTTCGATGCTGAGGGAGGTCAACAATCTGAGTTCCAAGGCTGTGTTTGATGCCGCGGTCAGCGGTGATGCGCTGGCCATCAGGATTTTCGACTATACGGGTACTATTCTGGGACGCAGCCTGGCGGATTTCATCGCTTTCAGCTCGCCTGAGGCTATAGTGCTGTTCGGCGGTTTGGCCCGTGCCGGTGAACTGCTTATGGATCCGGTGCGCAAGGCGATGGATGACAATGTGTTGCGTCAGTGGCGCGGCAAGGTCAAGTTGCTTCATTCTGCGCTCAGCGAGTCTGACGCCGCCATTCTCGGCGCCTCTGCCTTGGCGTTCATGTAGGCCCGGGGCGTTTGGCGAAATTGCTGATAGCAGCAACTCCCATCAAATCCGGCCACACAAAAAAGTGGCTGCAGCCTTCCCCAAAGCCGCAGCCACGTATATAAAACGAACTTAACAAATAGACATGAAAATTACTTTTCATATGCCCAATGCAAAGATAGATATTAAAATCAGATTACCAAACAATTTTTCAATTTTTAAGCAGAAAAATATCGGTACTATCAATTTGCAATTATAAAACATTTTAGCATTATTCAAAACAAGCGACCCTCCCGACAAGGCTAAAAGGTTTTAACTCATCAACTTGCGCGGTACTCGCTCGGGGTCATACCCGTATGAGCCTTGAAATACTTGTAGAAGACCGACTGGTTCGGAAAGTTCAGCCGGAACACGATTTCCTTGATGGTGCAGTCCGAATACTTGAGCATATTCTTGGCCTCAAGAATCACGAACGAGTCTATCCATTCCGGGGCGGAACGGCCGCTGACCTCCTTGATAAGCTTGGACAGGTACTTGGGCGTGAAGCCCATA
>CAKMNE010000030.1 GCA_927798505.1 uncultured Bacteroidales bacterium | reverse complement strand
TTTCCCTCGCAGGATACTGCCGTTTCTTCGGTATTGCCGTCACCTCCTGCAGGAGCGGAGGATGTTGCCACCAGTGCCGTAAGGCCTATGGCTATCAAGTAAATAAGTCTCATATTGTAATGCATGATAATCCTCACTATCACAGCAAATTTACAACAAATCGAAGTAATCACAAGCCTTTTTGCGCTTTCGCAACTTTTTTTGTCCGGAGCGCAATTTTGACCCCTATTTTTGCTTTCTCCCTTCCCAATCTGTCAGATGAGGAAGGAAAAGAGTGTAAGTGCCCGGGCCTGATATATGTTTACCGGAATTGCCGTGCTGGGAGTGCTGGGGGGCACCCGATCCAATCCCTTGGACAGGATTGCCGAGCAGGTCCTATCCCTTAGCCAGGATTGCCGGTCAGGGCAGATTATTCCACCGGTTTTACGCAGCGCACGGAGCAGCCCCAACCCGGATAGGCGTAGTTCTGCAGTGTGATATCGTTGTAGGTGCCATTGCAACGGAATCTCCAACTGTATGGGTTGTCATTAATATCTGTATTTGATACCCAGTAATAACCGTAAGCATAATCCGAGCCCGTATTGTTGCGATTGAGTGCGGTTTCATCAATTGCCTGGAATTCTTGCTGACTCATCTCGGTATAACCCTCGATATTTCCAGCTGAATTATCAATGGTTATAGTACTGTTTATGTATCCGGCAAGCGGGAATTCCAAATACTCATAGCCATTATCTTTCCAAAGCACCCATACGTGAGCTTCGTTATTGTATGTTTTTCCTTCAAAGCTGGCTCCGCAATGCTCGGAAAGACTGCGTATTGACTTCCAACCAATATTATCCAACAGATTTTCATACTCATCACTGGTTGGCATTCTCCAACCTTCAGGACAAGGATTGCCTTTGCCTTTGTCGCGTCCGGAGTCATCGGTTATCCAAGCGTCTGTGTCCATATTGTCACGAACATCACCTAGTACATCCCACGAGAATTTATTGCCATAGAAGGTATCATCAGCAGGAGTACCGTTGAAACGGTAATATCTATCTCCTTCTTCTACGGAAGTTTTATAAGCGGCAATTTCATATTTGGTCGAATGGTCATCACAATATGGATACTGCCCGGCATATCTTCCATACTGGAAATATTTCCCGTAAGGATGACTCCTGTCAAATCCCACATTCACCGGATACCACAGCAGGCTGCCGAACATCACAGGGTCGGCGGTCCAGTCATCAGCGAGATTCACGATAGAACCCTCACCGCAAGCCTGAGTGTAGGCAATGCTGCCGTTGAGATATTCGGAGCCGTAGCACAGGAAGGAAACAGGTATGCTGCCCTCCACTGTATTTTTGATGGAATGGTTAGGCTTGTGAACAAGCTCCATTTCAAACTGGGTTATGCCCTTCACAGGTTCGGAAATTCCCGTACATTTGAGAGAATAGACATTTGTTGCATACTCTATGTTGCAATTATTGGATTGTCCGGCATTGGTCCTGATATAGAATGTCTTCTTGCCTCCGGTCCTCGGGAGCTCGATTTTATCCACCGCCGGTCCGTCTGCAGTATTGCGAAGCTCGAAGAAATATGGGCTCAGGGTCTGCTCCGACATATTGACCTTCAAAGTCGAAAGCTTGTTCTTCTCGAATTTGATACCGGCCGCTCTGGCTGTAATGGTTCTTTCAATTATGCCCGCATCAGTATAAAGGGAAACTTTCAACTCGTCCCCCTGGTAGAGTTCTGTTGGCTTGGTGCAGAACCACAGGTCGAATGTTCCGTCGCTGCCCACTTCCCTTCCGATCGCGGCCGCCTTGGTCTCCTTGCCGTCAACCGGCCCAGGGGAGTAGTTGAGAATCACATAGTTATAGTTTGCCTTGTCGTCACCCAGTTCCTTATTCATCACATTGATATAGTAAATTCCGGACATTGTGCACCGCTGCGGAGCTGTGATTACAGCCTTTGAGACTACGGTGCCAACCGGCAGATTGGTGAGGGTGATCTTGCCGTGGGTCACGAGCCTGTCGAAAACCATATCGAGATTCATCCCGTCGGTAATCGCGGTGCAGGCTTCTCTGGATATGCCGAGCATCACATCGGCAGCAGGGTCGAAGCTTCCGACCGGAGGGAACTGCCCGATTCCATCGAGTCTGGTACCGACCCATACTCCCCAGTCCCATTTTGACAAATTGCCTAGGCAGAAGCTTGCGCTCTCAGGATAAACCGCGTGGAAACGGTATGAGCCGCCGCTCACCGGTACAGCCTCTTCGGAGGCAAAAGACAGGGAGAACGTAGCCTCGGAGCCAGTTGCGGACACGGTCGCCTCATTGGAGCTCATAAAGCCGGCAACTGAAGGCATTGAGATGCCTGAATATTTATCCTCCACCATATTGTTGGAGTCGGAAATTGCAACCGCCAGTTTCTCGCCGGTCTTACTCCAGAGCACCGTGCCTGCATCGTTGTCGTAATAGGTCTTCGACTGGGCCTCAGGCTCAGGTTTCTCACCGTTGAGGTAAATGGTCACGCCCTGAGGGACTTCCTGCTCAAGGTCAGGATTGATCTGGCAGGAAACTGCGAGCACTGCCAGAGCTGCAAGGATATAAGTCTTTTTCATAATGATAATTCGTTGGAATCAATACTCACCGTTGTCAACGGCACCGTAGCCATAATCTGCGGCGTTAGGGTCTCCTATGATGATGCCCCCATAGGACTTGAAGCCGAACTGTGTACTTTCACAGATGATGGTTTCAGGCGAGAAGCCGAATTCCTGCATCTGCGGGGCGATGTAGTTATTTAGTTTACGCATTATAAATATATTTTGGTTAGACTTGTGAATCAACTCACAAGGTACGGTTTGAGGCCGACATTCCGGTTTGAATTGAGGAACATCTTCTTTGAAAATTGTGACAACCCGCGCTTATTTTTCGTTACGGAACTGCACGGGAGTCTTGCCTGTGGCCTTTTTGAATAGGGTGCTGAAGTAGGTAGGGTCGTCTATGCCGCAGCGGTGAGCTATTTCCCAGACCGGGAGGTCTGTGGTCAGAAGAAGGTTCTTGGCGGTGTAGAGGCGAAGGGACTGCACGAGTTCGGAAGTGGTCCCTCCGGTGATGGCTTTGACCTTGCGGTTGAGGTGGGTGCGGGAGATGCACATCTTCGAGGCAATATCTTCAAAATCCACCTTCCCCGTCTGCATAGCATCCCGGATATGCCCTTCGAGCACTTCCATAAAGGCCTCATCCTTGCTTGCAGGAAGGGTCTGAAGCTGCGCGGCCGGACCTGGCTGAGGGGTCTGGGCAGGATCTGTCGCAGGTGGCAGGGAGCCGCGGCGGCGGATGCGCACGAATGCGAAGACCGCTCCGCCCGCCAGAAGCAGCGCGAGCAGCACCACAAGACCTATTGTCCGCCTTCTGTACAAGTCGCGATCGGCCTGAAGCGCATCGCTGCGGTAGCGCGCGTTCATTTCGTTGAGGCCGCGGTTCATCTCGCTGTCATAGAGGGAGTCCCGCACGCTGCTGTAGAGCATCAGCTGCCTTGCGGATTCGGCCGGATCGGCATCCATCAGGGCCTTGCTCAGCCCGAGCCGCGCCTTGCTCTGCCCGTAGGCATCGCCCTTCTGCGAGAAGATGTCCAGCGCCTGGCCGAAATATTCCGCTGCAAGCGTCATATCTGCTTGCGCGAGACATATCTCACCCATAAGGTTGCAGCTGATGGCAAGGGACTGGAGGTTGCCGGAGGCCTGCAGCACAGGGATGGCTTCTTCGAGACAGGCCTGAGCCTGAAGGGTTTCGCCCGAAGCGAGATATGCCGCCGCCATCTGGGATAGCCGAATCGCCGCCTTGTCCGCTCGCCCTAGCGCCGAGTCGATATCATAAGCGCGCTGCGAATACTCGAGGCTGAGGGCGTTGCGGCCGAGGTTCAGATAGATTTCCGAGGCCATACCGCAGCGCACCGCGAGCTTCACAGAGTCGCCCGACTGCTCGCAGAGGCGTATGGCTTCGAGGATATATTGCTCCCCCTCGGCGCTCTGCCGGGAAGCAAGGCATATGCCTGCGAGCGTGTTGAGGGCATAGGAGATACGGCTGATATCGTTGTGCTCGCGCCCGATTTCGAGGGTACGCCGGGCATATTGCAACGCCTGCGGATAGTCCGCCTGCCGGAAGCAGATGATGGACAGCAGGTTGGCGCAGTCGGCTTCGAGCAGAGGGTCGCCTGCCTTGCGGCAGAGTTTCATTGCTTTCTGCCCATAGTGCATCGCCCTTTGGTAGTCCTGCAGGTCATAGTACCATTCGCCGGCCCAGTACCAGGTGAGGGCGCGCACGGAATCGGGCTTGGCTTGCGCAGGGATGCAGACGGGCTCGTCGATGAAGCCTTCGCGGGTGAGTATGTCCAATATTGCACCGGAGGTGCCGCGCTGCCCTCGCGCGTTCTGCGAGTCGAAGGAGTGCAGAAGGGAATCAATGGTGGCGGCGGGCTTTTCGGCGGGCCGGGTGGCAGCGGGTGTGGGCGCGGTGGATGCGGGTGCGGCACCCTGCCCCTTCGCGCTGATGGCGAGGGCTAGCAGGAGGCAAATAATGCTGTGCAGTCCTTTTCCCATAGATTACTGCGCAATACTATGAATTTTTCGGTCAATCTGCAAGTTTTGTTGCTGCTGCGAGTGCAGCATTTGCAGGAAATTCATATTTTTGGGGCCGATTCAAATACTCAGTTACAATGAAAGCTTTTTCAAAAATTATTGGCGTTGCTATGGCGATTGTCAGCCTGGCTTGCACTTCCTGTTCTTCTGAAGGAACACTTGCTTACTACACGATAGAGCCCAAGGTTGCATTGCACTCATCCGGCGCTACCGATGTGTCTGCGATTGATGCAGCCTATGGTGACAGGGCCAGCAAGCAATATGCTACCGAAAAGCAGGCCCGCAGTGAGTGGAATGCCTTTATCAATGCAGTGGATGACAAAGCTGTTGTTATCGAGGGAGAGGATTCGTACTACAAATTCTCCCTTGTGCTCAAGGATGAGAAGGGTGACACTTTTGTTACCGTGAAAGTCCTGGAGACCATTGACTGGGACTGCACCGGCCGTCACAACCCGTCGATTCATTAGTCCGGGGGGGCTTTGCTGTTGCGGTATGCCCGAGCTGGCATAACAGGAGGATTACCGGGTGATTACGGGACGACGAAGCTGGCGGTGGAGCAGCCGTAGCCGGCGAAGTAGCCTACGGCACCGAGCAGGTTGCTGGCGGGGTTGGACTTGGCAGGGAAAAACGGAGTGCGGCCATAGAAAAGATTATTGTCGAAATCCTGCCAGTACTTGTACATAGGCTCAGTCATAGTGCAGAGCTTCACCTCAACGGTCTCCCCGGAAATGAAATTCGACACATAGTCCCGCATATCAAGATCGTACCCCCGACGCAAAAGCACCTTGTCAGGTTCATCCTCTGCTGAAGAATAAACAAAATTCCCGAAAAGGGAAGGCACCCAGAAAGTATCATTCAACCTCACAAAAAAGCGGCAGAATGCAGCTTCCTCCACCTTCTCAAGCACAACATAAGCACTGTAGAGCGAATCCCTCTCGTGCTTGAGCATCACATCAACAATGGGGACAGACTCCGGGATAGTGGTAGAAGCCGTCGCCGTCACATTGCCATCATCTCGAAGAAATCATAGCAGCAGTTCTCCAGAATCACGCAGTGCCTGCGGGTACGCTCGGAGGTATTGACAAGGTCCCAGCATTCCTTGAGGGAATTGGCGGAAGGCACCTCGACGGCAACGTGTTTGCCGTGCTCCATAGCGCAGAGTGCAACCGGCACGTGGTGTGCCCAGTCGGTGCATACATAAACCAGGTCAATATCATCTCTGAGACACAGCTCCTTGTAGGCCTCCGGACCGCTGTAAACCGCCGGAGCCGGATAGCCGTGGTCTTGAGCAGAGCGCTGCCGTTGCAGCATCCGCCAAATATTGCGAGCGACAGTAGGAGCGCCGCAGCTCCGCGTAAATTCTTGTTCATAAGCTATTTAGTAATTCCCAACCATCCGAGGTTGCCGGTGAAATAGAGTACGAGTCCGACGGCAACAAGGACAAGGAGGAATATGAATATGACGGCCGGCCAAGGGGATTTCTTCTGGATATAAGGGTCGGAAGACTTGGCAAGCTTAGGATACTTGGCAAGGGTGGTGAGGGTTGCGCCGAAGACTATGTTCACCAGCACCCTGGAGTTGATGGCCCAACCGTTGGCATTGAGCACAGGGCCGAGGTTGCGCTTGCGCAGCTTGGTCCAGGCAATGAACATCGAAGGTCCGGAAATGACTACAACCAGCACCACAAGCACGATGAAAGGAGTGTACCAAGGATGAATGAGCTTCGCGAGTGCGGAGCCGATGAAGCCTACAG
The DNA here is from genome assembly GCA_927798505.1 of uncultured Bacteroidales bacterium. GTDB lineage: Bacteria > Bacteroidota > Bacteroidia > Bacteroidales > UBA932 > Cryptobacteroides. The sequence continues at coordinate 6,042 of CAKMNE010000030.1, read as the reverse complement.
CCATACCCAAGGCGGCAAAGATACCGGCAAACTTGGCGATATCGAAGCTCTGCTTCGGTGCGGCCTGGGCAGCGGCAGCTTCTTCTTTGGCTTTGGCGACATCGAAATTGTTGGCCTTGTCCGTGAGGGCTGCGGTAACCTTGGCATCCTTCTCTGCCGCGCTCTTGTTGATGCGGTCGGAAATCGTGCGTGCAAGCTTGCGGTAAGGCGCCCAGAAGGCCTGGCGTACACTGACCGGATTGTCCACCAGCTTGGTGATGACAGCGTCGTAGTCGAGGCCGTCGCGGTCATAGTAAACGCAGTTCATACCTACGCGCAGGTTATCTACATCCCCGTCGGTAAGTATGGCCGCAATCGTAGCGGTCTTTCCCGTCTTCTTGGAGACGCAGTTGCAGTAGATGATGTACATTCCGCTGAGCGAAGCCATATCCGCCTGCTTGCCCATATCCGCCACATTGATGCAGAGTTCGAGGCAGCGCTGGTCTATGTAGAGCTTGCCCGCTTCGAATACGGACTTGCGGTTCTTGTCGTAGAAGGCACCGAAGATTACGTAATTCTCCAGGAATTCGAAGAAATAGCGGTACAGGTGCATCAGCTTGTTCACCTCATCGATGGAATCCGCTTCCTGCGCCACTGCCAGATCCGCATCGATAAGTGCCAGGATATCAGCTTTTTTGTCAGAGGCAAGCAGCTCATCTATCTTTGCATCGCCCAGGCTCTCGACGCAGCATCCGGCCTTGGAGGCAAGCCAGCTCCTGTATGGGCCGAAGCTTGCGAGTATGCTCCTCCACTGCTCCTCGGTGAGCACTTTCTTCTTAGGATAAGTCTTATCGAACACTTCTTCGCGGAACTTTGCGAAAGCGCTCTCCCAGGCAGGATTGACAGCATCCAGAGGCAGCTGTGCCTCGGCTGTCGGATGGGCAAGGGGACAGGTGGCGATTTCGGCCGTCTTGCCGTTGAGGTCCGCCTGGCCAAGGGCGCCGATGGTTGCGGCGGAAGAGTCGAGGGCGGCGGCACAGTCTCCGTTGAAGGCGATAAGATGGCAGCGGATGAAATAATCCTCCACCTTTGCGGCTATGGCATCGACCGCAGCGAGGGCGGCAGGGGTGGACTCCCCGTAAGGGAGCATGTCAGCGGTGCAGGCGGCCTTCCAGGCCTTGTGGGCGGCGAGCTCGGAGTAGAACTTCTCTACGATGCCGGCGTCCACTCCCGGCGCCCCGCTGCGGTCGGTCTTTGAACCGACGGTAGCCACAGCGGCCTCGATGGCCTCGCGCACCTGAGGGTCCTGACCTGCGTCGGCGCAGACGATGCCGTCACCGTTGGCCGTGGTCTTTTCGAAGATCCTGACGCTGTCGCAGGTGTCGGCAAGGGAAATCTCATTCTTTTCAAGACCGAGATTGGAGAGAATCCGCCTTGCGCTTCTTGCAAGCCTTTCACCGGTAGGATCGTCGGTGTTGATACTGTCCAGAGGGAGGGAATCACTTCCTTTGAGAATCAAATCCCTGTCCTTTACAACGGAGGTGAGCCACTGCGCGGCTGCAACGACTTCTCCGACACGGATTCTGCCGTCTTTGTCGGAATCGAGAATCTCAAGTGTCTTCCTGTCGAAAATAAGTCCGTCAACAGGACAGCTCAGGACAGTCCAAAGTTTCTGGTCGAGTTCGCCGAGATGGGCGATATCCTCGCCGGTACTGAGTTTTACGCGGGTTACTCCGCCGAGGGAGCAATAGCGCCAAGGGTATTTAGTCTCCATAAAATAGTGTGTATATGTGCATCGCCAAAGATACCAACTATTTTGTATATTTGCGAGGATATTAGGTACTAACAGCGATATTCAAGCATGAAACTGGATTTAGTCAAACTGGTTAAACAGTTCAAGGGGCTGGTCAATATGTCCGACCACATCGACAGAGGCGCGGCCAGCACCGCCATACGCAGCAGCGTTCCTTTCCGCGGACCAAATGTTTTCATTCTTGCCTGCGCAATCATCATTGCGTCGGTAGGACTGAACCTCAACTCCATCCCGGTCATCATAGGCGCGATGCTCATATCCCCTCTGATGGGCCCTATCCTGGGCTTCGGCCTTGGTCTCGGAACCAATGACACCGCCCTCATCAAACTGTCCCTCAAGAATTTCGGGGTGATGGTGCTTATCTCCATCCTCGCATCCACCCTGTATTTCATAATCTCCCCTCTGCAGCTTACCCAGCAGACGGAGCTTCTCGCCCGCACCAACCCTACCATATACGACGTACTCATCGCCACCTTCGGCGGAGTTGCGGGCATGCTTGAAAACTCCCGCAGGGAGAAGGGAACCGTGCTGGCGGGAGTTGCGATTGCCACAGCCCTTATGCCGCCTCTTTGTACGGTGGGCTTCGGACTCGCGACCCTCAACTGGCATTTCATCAGCGGTGCGCTGTACCTGTTCATCATCAACAGCATCTTCATAGCCCTTGCCACCTTCATCGTAGTCAAGTACCTCAGGTTTCCAAGCATAATGGCGGATGCGGATGAGGCCAAGGTCAGAAGGACCAACCGCGCTATAGGCATCATAATGACCATAATCATTGTGCCCAGCATCATCTCCGCAGTCAACATAGTGAAGCAGAGCAACTTCGACAGGAGTGTGCAGACCCTTGTGGAGCGCAACAAGGTCATAGGGCGCAGCTACATCTTCAACTACCAGACCGACCACGAAGGCAAGACGCCTACGGTAGAGCTCTATGTTGCCGGCGAGGCCTTGGGCACTTCGGAGCGCGAGCGCATCTACGCGGATGCGGAGAACCTTGGGATAGCACGCAACCAGGTCTTCATCCAGGAAGACGCGGCGGTTAAGGGCGGATATGGTTTGGATGCCGACCTTATGAAGGGCATTTACCAGAACAACACCAGGACCATAGAGTCCCTCCAGGAGACAATAGCGAAGATGGACACCACCATACGCGCCTACAAGGAGAAGGAACTGCCTTCGGAGCTGGTTGCAATGGAAATATGCTCACAGTACGAGAAGGTTGCGGCCGTGGTGCTCACAAGAGGCCAGAGCATAGACTCCAAGAGCGGAGTCAAGCAGGATGCAATAGTGGCCTTGATGCAGTGCACCGAGCCGCTGAGCGATGCCGAAATGCAGAAAATGCAGAACTGGCTGCGCATACGACTGTCTTCCGACAGAGTGGTTGTGCTGCAGACTATATATGAATCCACACAAAAACAGGAATAATATGAAAACATTGAAAGCCATTCTGAGCGTTGCTCTTTCCGTGCTGCTTTGCGCCGGTGCAAACGCACAGAGTCTGACCGTGAAGGATTTCGGACTCCTCAAGAAGGACAAGACCGCTTCCGCCAAGGCTACTGCCAAAAAGGATGTGAAGGGTCGCAAATATGCAGTGGTAAAACTTTCCATAGAGGGACAGAAAGCTAGCTGTCTGACCGATGCCGAGGCTGTTGCCGTGCAGCCTGTGATTTGCTATGTCAGGGCCTACCAGAAGTCCATGAAAATCACCGACCCCGCTACCGGGGCTGAGTTGGAATACGAATTTCCTGAAAAAATCAAATCCGGCAAAACCTACAAACTCGATCTGGTTTCAACACCGGCTCCGGCCCCTATGGAAGAGCCTGAACCTAAGGAAGTTGTAGTTCCGGAGCAGCAGTTCGTGCTCTTTAGCGTGGAGCCTGCAAATGCAGTCGTGGAGCTGGACAATGAGACTCTGATCACCCGTCTCGGAGAGGCCCAAAAGCTCACCACTGTGGGCATGCACGAGTACACGGTGTCCGCAAAGGGCTACTACCCTGCTGTGGGCAAAGTGCTTGTCAGTAGCGAGACCAAGTCCGAAGTTGCAGTCTCACTGAGGGCCGCAAACGGCTGGATGAAGGTAACTGACCTTGGCAATGACGACCTGGTCGGAGCCGACATCTATATCGACGGAGAGCATCAGGGCAAAGCGCCTCTGACGGTCGGTCCCCTTACCAGCGGCGTGCACAAGCTGCTTGTGGCAAAGGACAGCTACGAGAACTACTCCGCAGACGTGCTGGTTGTGGACAATGACACCGTCAGGGTTTCCCCTTGCCTGAATCCGAACTTTGCCGTGGTCACAGTCCGCACAGAAGACCGCAACGCCCAGCTTTGGGCTAACGGAAGGCTGCTCGGCACTGGTGAATGGACCGGAAAGCTCGTAACCGGAATCTACTCTTTCGAAAGCCGCGAACTGGGCTACACTTCCGCTGCCGTGACAGTTGAAATCAAGCCTCAGGTGGAGATAGTCACAGTGGACGTACCTTCCCCTGCACCGGTATTCGGCTCAATCATCGTTACCAGCTACCCTGCCAAGGCCACTGTGATGATTGACGGCAAGGTAATCGGAGAAAGCCCGCTGATTATCAGGAAAGCACAATACGGGGAGTATGTCGTAGAACTGTTCAAGGAAGGGTATGTACCGTTCCACCAGACAGTTACAATGAACGAATCAATGCGCGTGAGCGTCATTGCCGAACTGCAGCGCTGCGAGCCGGTCGTAGAAGCATGCTGCGAGGAAGAAGTTGCAGAGGAAGCCGTTGAAGAAGAAGTTGAAAAGGAAGAAGTAGCAGCAGAAGAAGTTGAAAAGGTAGAAGTAGCAGAAGAAGCCGTTGAAAAGGAAGCCGTTGAAGAAAAAGAAGTAGAAGAGGAGATAGATTTGGAGAAGATGACCGAAAGTGCGGTTCAAGACAGGCAAATCAAGTGCCCGAAATGCAAAAAATGCATTCCGGAAGTAGCTTGCCACGAAGAACCGGAGGTTAAAAAAGATTCTTCTTTGAAACGGTAGCTATGAACTCCTTCAGGTAGAAGGGTTCGAAATAGGCCACATCCTCAAAGGCGCCGGCACGGAACTTTTCTGTTGCCGGCGCTGCCATTGCAGAGGCCTTGGGGCAGCACTGGGCAAAGACGGCATCGGGATGGCCTATAGTCTCGCGGCACTTCAGCGCACCATCTCCCACAAAAAGGACCTTACCCTCGGAAAGGATTCCTTCAAAGGTCCCTGCATCCACCACGACCGGAGCCACCCCGCTGATGCGGGTGCGGGTGCCGCAGTCGTAGATGCAGGAATAAACTTCCATCCTGCGGGCGTCAATCATAGGGACAATGTAGCGGCAGCCCTCCGGAACAAGTCCTTCGCGGAAGGCCTGGGACACGAGTATTTCCATGGTGTCCACACTCAGCAGGGGCAGACCAGCCCCGAAGCACAGACCCTTGGCCGTGGACACTCCCACGCGAAGCCCCGTGTAGGAACCGGGGCCGGAACTTACGCATACCGCGCTGCAGTCTCCCACGGAGAGACCGCAGTCGGACAGTACCTCTTTCACAAACGGAGCCGTCATAGCGGCGTGAGCCCTCGGCTCAGCCGACTCCCTGTATGCAACCACACGGCCGTCCTCGGCAAGGGCCACCGAGCACAGTGAGGTCGAAGTCTCTATAAGAATGATTCTAGATTTCTGCTGCAGCATTGCTGATAGTGGAGAAAATGTTCTCAAGGAAAGGGAAAATGGCATCGGTCAGTGATTTAATCCAGCCGTAGAGGAAGGATTCATCCAGCCAGGCGGTCTGCATGTGCAGGGTGTTGGTGTTGAAATCCGTAAAGATCCTGAGCAACAGACCGATGATTACAGCCGTGTTGAAAATCGCGAACAACAGACCGAGGGCACTGTTGAGCCACCCCAGCGAGATTGTCTTGATAAGACCGGATATCAGCTTCGCACAAAGGTTGAAAAGCAGGACGGTAACAACAATGACAATAACGAAAGACAGCACATACAGCACCGAAGGGGAAACACTGATGTATTGAGACAGCCAGTTGCCGACATTGTCAGAGAAAAGATAGGCCAGATATGCGCTCACAAAAAGTGAGGCAAAAGCAACAATCTGTTCGATAAGGCCCTTTTGAATTCCTCTGATAATGGCCGGTATCATCAGAATGAGGATAACTATGTCCAAAGTGTTCATCGTTTGTAATTGGCGATTGAAATCGTTATATTTGCGGTTCAAAAATAGTGAAAAATAATGACTTTTAAAGA
>CAKMNE010000029.1 GCA_927798505.1 uncultured Bacteroidales bacterium | reverse complement strand
TGAAGGACCTCTTCCTCACTGAAAACGAAATCCCCTCCGCGGGGACGGACAAGCACGTTGACGGGGATGTCCGCAAGGCGCAGGGCGGTGTCCAGAAGATCCCTTGACGGGGTTACACCTCCCAATTCAAGCCTTTCACACAATTCAATGCGGCGTGCGCCGTGGTTTTGCGCGAAGTTCACTTCCTGAGGAGTCACGCAGCAGCATTCAAGAAATTTTTCCATTGTGCAAATATAATTTTTATATTTGCTTTGATGAAAAAGACTTTGATTATTTCGCTGTTGCTCCTGATGGGAGTCTCAGTCCAGGCCCAACCGGGCTACAAGCCTACCGAGGAGAATCTCAAGGCAAGGGAAGCGTTTGAATCCGACCGTTTCGGCATCTTCATCCATTGGGGCATATATTCCATGCTCGGACAGGGCGAATGGGTGATGCAGGTACGCGACCTCAACTACCTCGAATACGCCCATCTTGCCGATGGCTTCTACCCTTCCAAGTTCGATGCGAGGCAATGGGTCCGCGCCTTCAAGGCCGCCGGAGCCAGATACCTCACCATAACCACAAGGCATCATGACGGATTCTCGATGTTCGGGACCGAAGCGAGTCCCTACAATGTGGTGGATGCCACTCCTTTCGGACGTGACGTAATCGGGGAAATCGCCCAGGCTTGTCAGGAAGAAGGCCTGAAACTGCATTTCTACTACTCCCACCTGGACTGGGGCAGGACTGATTTCTACCCTCGCGGGCGCACCGGAAACGGCACCGGACGACCGGACAGCGGAGATTGGAACAGCTACCTCAGGTTTATGGACACCCAGCTGACGGAGCTGCTCACCAAGTATGGCCCTGTCGGGGCAATATGGTTCGACGGCGTCTGGGACAAGGACGAACAGCCATACGAAGACCAGCCGGCGCTCTGGAACCTCTACCCTCAGTACGAGCTCATCCACACCCTGCAGCCGGGCTGCCTGATCGGAAACAACCATCACCAGACCCCTTACGAAGGTGAGGACATCCAGATTTTCGAAAGGGACATCCCGGGACAGAACGAATACGGTCTTTCCGGCCAGGACATCTCAAGGCTTCCTCTGGAAACCTGCCAGACAATGAACGAAAGCTGGGGCTACCGTATCACGGATACAAATTACAAATCATCCGAAGACCTGATACGCTACCTGGTGCAGACGGCAGGCAAGGGAGCCAATCTGCTTCTCAACATAGGCCCGCGTCCGGACGGCACCCTTCCTGAGCAGGCTCTGGAAAGGCTTGAGGCCATTGGTCAGTGGCTTTCCCGTTACGGTGAGAGCATCTACGGCACCAAAGCGGGCTATGTCCCTGCGCAAGACTGGGGCGTGAGCACCCAGAAGGACAAGTTGCTCTACCTCCACATACTCAAGCATCAGGACAAACTCGTGATTCCAGCTTCCTCCAAACCGCGCTCGGTAACCCTATTGTCAAGCGGAGAGAAACTGCCGTTCTCCTTCAAGAAAGGCGAGCTGAGCATAGAGATTGGCAGTGCCAGCGGCGAAGTTGATGAAATCGTTTGCGTTGAATTCAAAAAGAGCCTATGAAAAAGTTGCTTCCCCTGCTGCTGCTCTGCCTGAGTGCCTGCACTCCGAAACAGACAGACTATCTTCAGTGGATGTATGAGTCTATGCCTCTGCCCGATTCCCTGAACTACAGCAGGGAGTTCTGGGAGAGCAATGTCGCCAAAACCATGGAAGTCAGGGAGGCTATGGAATGGGACATCCCTGAGCGTGAGTTTCGTCACTTCGTGCTGCCTCTCAGAGCGGGCAACGAAGTCCTGGACAATTTCCGTGTCGACTATGCCGACACCCTTTGCCGCAGGGTGAAGGGAATGAGCATTGCCCAGGCGGCTCTCGAGATTAACCACTGGTGCCATGAGCAGGCTACCTACCAGCCTTCCGATGCGCGCACCTCATCGCCCGAAGAAACGGTCAAGCGAGGAGTCGGCCGCTGCGGCGAAGAGTCGGTGCTGGCCGTGGCCGCGCTGCGTGCGGCAGGCATTCCGGCGCGTCAGGTTTACACTCCGCGCTGGGCGCATACCGATGACAACCACGCATGGGTAGAAGTATGGGCCGACGGAAAATGGTGGTTCATGGGCGCCTGCGAGCCTGAGCCAAGGCTCAATATGGCCTGGTTCAACGCACCTGTTTCCAGAGCCATGCTCCTGCACACCAGAGTGCTCGGAGACTACAACGGGCCGGAAGATGTAATCCGTCGGGACGGGTGCCTTACGGAAATCAATGTCATCGACGGCTATGTTCCTGCGCGCCCCAACAACATCACAGTGGTGGACTGCGAAGGCAATCCTGTCGAAGGCGCAGTCGTGGTTTACAAAATCTACAACTACGCCGAGTTCTACTCTGTGGCATACTACTACTCCGATGCCCGGGGACATTCTTCGCTGAACACCGGTAAGGGAGACCTCCTGGTCTGGGCTTACAAGGGAGACCGTTTCGGCTTCAGTGTAGCAAGTTCAGAACACACCACGGTTGTGCTGAACCACAACATAGGAGAGAGTTTCGGAGTTGATATCAACATTGAACCTCCTGTCGAGAATCCTATAGTCACAGATGCAGACGAGCGGGATATCGCTCTGAATGCCGAGCGTCTCGCTCTCGAGGATTCGATAAGGGCAGGTCACGACCATCGCAATCACGCTGTGGAGAGTTTCCGCAGAAGGCGCATCGCCGGCGTGAACGAGCTGCTCGCATGCCTGACGGAAAAGGACCTCGGAGACGTGACCCTCGAGGTGCTTGAAGATGCTCTGGAAGGGGCCGCGGCAATCGATGATCCATATATCCTCAGTCCACGCGTTGAAATTGAACCGCTCAGAGCTCATCGCCGCGCGATACTCGCAAGCGGCCTGGACCGAAGGCTGCGCAGCCCGCAGGATGTGATCAGGTGGGTTAAGGACAGCATCGCGATTGTCGAGGGGCGCAATCCTTCGAACATCAGGATTACGCCTGCAGCAGTCTGGCAGTCAAGGATTTCCGATGGCCATTCAAGGAATATCTTCTTCGTTGCCCTATGCCGTACCCTCGGCATTCCGGCGAGAATCAATGAAGTGAGCGGCAAAACCCAGTACCGCGAAAACGGAGTGTGGATGGACGTGGACTTCGACGGAGCGGCCGAGCCGGTGCTTTCTCCTAAGGGTAAGGTGGAGTTCGTGTGCGAAGGCAATCCGAAGTACTACAGGCATTTCACCGTTTCCAGGATAGACAACGGCTGGACCTATCTGCAGGGCTTCGGGCAGGATTCCGACTTCACTCCTCTCAGCAGCATTGACGGCACTTTAGACGAGGGCTACTACGTGCTCACCACCGGCACCCGCCTTTCAAGCGGAGGAGTGCTGGCGCATATGGAGTTCTTCAATGTGCATGAAGGCGAGACTGTACAGGTGCCTTTGACACTGCGCAGCAGTGAAGACAAACTGAGTGTAATCGGGAATATTGACGCCGAGCAACTCTTCCTTGCGGATGGAGCCAGGGAGCAGCAGTCTATCCTGTCTGCCACCGGCAGAGGCGTTTTCCTGCTTGCTGTGACGGGAGACAAGGATGAGCCCAGTTCCCACGCCGTTCGCGAACTGGAGGCAGTCAGTGACGAGCTGAATGCCTGGGGAAGACCTGTGCTGATTCTGGGCAAAGCGAGACCTGAGGGCCTTGAGCACGCTATCTACGGTCAGGACCCTGATGGAAAAGTACGCCGTATGCTTGGAAATTCCTCAACTCTTCCCGCCGTGGCGATTTGCGACTCTTTCGGCTCGGTGTTCTTCCTTTCGGAAGGCTATGACACCTCTCTTGGAGAAGCCTTGAGAAGTGCGATAGAGAAATTGTAGGTGCGGGAAGTGGGGCTTGCAGGGTAGTTGCTAGTCCTTCCATACTTTGAGATATTGCTGAAGGGCCCACATTTCGTCGCGGTAGCGGGCGGCGGTGGTGAAGTCGAGTTCGGCGGCAGCTTTGTGCATGGCGGTGCGGTCATCCTCCACGAGTTTCTCGACCTGGGTGCGGGACATTGACCTGATTACCGGGTCCTGAAGCACGGCTGCAAGGTCCGCAGTGATACGTTCACCCTTGTAGGCGGCGCCATCTTCCCGGAGCGAATCGTGACCGAGCCCCACACTGATGCGGCCGCGGCCGAGGTCGGACGGATCGGGGATATAGCGCGGGTCGTCGTAGGAGTTGGGCGCGCTGACACGGCCCGAAACGCCCCGGCCGCGGCCGCCGGAAACACCCGAAACACCAGCACCACCAGTACCGCCCGGAACACCAGTGACCCCTGAGCCGGCGGCGTCAGCAGAGCGCGATGCCCCCAGCTCACCGGCAAGCACATTGTGCTTCACCTGAACCTGGGTCGGGGTGATATGATTCAGCTCATTGTATTCTATCTGTTTGCGGCGACGCCGGTTGGTCTCGCGAATTGTAGCCTCCATGGAAGGAGTAATCTTGTCGGCATACATAATCACCAACCCGTTGACATTGCGCGCAGCTCTTCCCGCCGTCTGTGTCAAAGCCCTTTCGGTACGAAGGAAGCCCTCCTTGTCGGCATCCAGAATAGCCACAAGGGACACCGAAGGGATATCCAGTCCCTCGCGCAGCAGGTTCACTCCGATCAGCACATCGAAAAGCCCATTCTTGAAATCTTCGATAATCTCCACCCTCTCGGTCGTATCGACATCCGAATGAATATAGCGGCAGCGGACCCCTATGCCTGCAAGGTACTTATCCAACTCTTCCGCCATCCTCTTGGTCAGAGTCGTCACCAGCACCCTTTCGTCGGTCTCAGCCCTCTTGCGAATCTCCTCAACAAGGTCATCCACCTGATTCTCAACAGGGCGCACCTCAATCGGAGGGTCCAGCAGACCCGTCGGGCGGACCACCTGTTCCACCACCAGACCTTCGCTCTTCTGCAGCTCATAATCAGCAGGCGTAGCGCTGACATACACCTTCTGCCCGGTAATCTGTTCAAACTCGTCGAAAGTCAGAGGGCGGTTGTCAGCGGCTGCAGGCAAACGGAAGCCGTATTCAATCAGGATTTCCTTGCGGCTATGGTCCCCTCCGAACATGGCGTGAATCTGTGGAAGGGTAACATGGGACTCGTCTATGAAAGTGATGAAGTCCTTAGGGAAATAATCAATCAGGCAGAACGGCCTCTGTCCGGGCTTGCGGCCATCGAAATAGCGGCTGTAATTCTCTATGCCGGGGCAGTATCCCAACTCCTTGATCATCTCCAGATCGTTCTCCACCCTCTGCTGCAGGCGCTTGGCCTCAAGTGCCTTGCCCACCGACTCGAACCAGTTGATCTGCTGGTACAGGTCATCCTGGATATGACTAACCGCGGCGGCGCTCCTCTCCTTGGTAGTAACGAAATTGTTTGCAGGATATATGGCAATCTCCTCAAGGCTCTCGAGGGAAGCCCCACTCAGAGGCTCGATCAAAGTCAGGGAATCAATCTCATCCCCAAAGAAATCAATGCGCACAGCATTGTCCGCACCGCTCAGATAAACATCCACGGTGCTGCCCTTGGTTCGGAAGCATCCGCGCGTAAACTCTCCTTCCGTGCGGTTGTACAGCGCATCCACCAGCTTGTAGAGCAAAGAAGTCTGGGATATGGTCTGGCCCACCCTCAACTTCACCGTCTGCTCGTGGAAGTCCTCAGGATTGCCTATTCCGTAAAGGCAGCTGACCGAACTGATCACAATCACGTCCCTGCGACCGCTGAGCAAGGCGCTCGCAGCGGAAAGACGCAGCTTCTCAATCTGGTCATTGATGGAAAGATCCTTCTCAATATAGGTATCCGTTGTCGGAAGATAAGCCTCCGGCTGGTAGTAGTCGTAGTATGATACGAAATACTCCACCGCATTGTCCGGGAAGAAAGACTTGAACTCCCCGTAGAGCTGGGCGGCAAGTGTCTTGTTGTGGGAGAGAATCAGAGCCGGTCTCTGCAGTTTCTCTATCACATTGGCCATGGTGAAAGTCTTGCCGGAGCCGGTCACGCCAAGCAGGGTAAGGTCTCTCACGCCGGCATCCAGGGCCTGCACAAGCTGCGCAATGGCCTCCGGCTGGTCTCCGGAAGGCTTGTATTGGGAATCCAGTTTGAACTTCATTTTTTGCGTTGCAAAGATAAGAAAAACGCTCACAATTGCGTATATTTGTACAATGACAACAGAGCAGCTTCGGGGGAATATCCGCGTAATCGAGGATTTCCCCGTCAAAGGCATTCATTTCCAGGATGTCACCACTCTCTTTCAGAACCCTGAGTGTCTGAAAGAACTCGCAGACAGACTTACCTCACTCTACAAAGACAAAGGCATCACCAAAATCGTCGGACTGGAATCCCGCGGTTTCATTATGGGCGCCATTCTCGCCGAAAGACTGGGAGCGGGCTTCGTGCCTGCCCGAAAGAAAGGCAAGCTCCCTGGAGAAAAGATTTCCGAGACCTATGATCTCGAATACGGCACCGACACCATTGAAATGCACCTCGGGTCAATCAACGGGGACGATGTTGTTCTGCTTCATGATGACCTCCTCGCCACCGGAGGCACTATGGCAGCGGCCTGCCGCCTGGTGAGCAGAATGTCGCCGAAGAAGATTTACGGCAACGTGCTCATCAACCTCACGGCCTGCCCGAGGGTCCCGGTTTTCCCAAAGGACCTCGAGCTCAGCAGCATTATCGATATAGATATAGACTAGACGCGGCGCACCTTGCGGATGTGCTTGCCGATGCGGCCAATCTGCGAGATTACCTTGTCCAATTCAGAATTTGAAGGGACAAGCAGTTTGACTGTAATCTCATCATCCCCGTCGCGGTTGGCCTTGTTTCTTATGGACACTGAACGCAGGGACACTCTGAAGCGGGCTATCACATCCATAATCGAGCCCATCACAGTGCTGTCCGGGATAGCAATTATTATCAGCGTGGCGAGGAATTCTCCGCTGGACTGGGTCTCCTGCCACTTTACCTTCTGTATGCGGTAAGGGTAGAGAGCGATGAGGCGCGAAGCATTGGGACAGGATATGCGGTGTATCTTGATGCCGTCTCCCCTGGTCACGAAACCGAACACATCATCGCCGAATACAGGATTGCAGCAGCGTGCCATGGAGTATTGAATTCCCTTCACATCCTTTGCATTAAGCACCAGGATATCGTCACCCGAACCGGTATAGGCACTCTTCCCAGCAACAGGCAGTTCAGCAGCGGAACTCTCCGGCTGTTCTTCTCCCGCAAGTATGTATTCCTTGATGTCATTCACATCAAGGTCCCCTCCGCCAATTGCGGCAAAGAGCTGAATCTGTCCGCTGTAATGATGCTTTTTGCAAAAGTCCAGAATCTCATCGTCCGTAAAGGACAGCTTCCAGTTTTTGAGTCTGCGTTCGAGTATCTCACGCCCCTGGGCAGCGAGTTTGCGTTCAGCCGCATCGAGTTCCTGGCGGATTTTGTTTCTCGCCTTGGATGTCACCACCCAGTTCAGCCAGTCAGCGGACGGCTTCTGGTTTTTGGAGGTGATGATTTCCACCACATCTCCGGTTTTGAGTTTTTCCCTTATGGAAACCGCCTTGCCTCCGATTCTGGCGCCGGTGCATTTGCATCCCAAGCCGCTGTGTATGTTGAAGGCAAAGTCCAGCACGGTGGCTCCGGCGCTCAGGATCCTCAACTCTCCGGTCGGAGTGAAGCAGAAGATTTCTCCTGAAGGGGCCTGAGGCAGGTCTTCAGGCTTGGTTTCCGCCTTATGCTCAAGGGCATAGCGAACGGAATTCAACCAGGTGTCCAGCGTATGCTCCCCTTTGATCCCCTTGTATGACCAGTGGGATGCCAGACCGCTCTCCGCGATATCGTCCATACGCTTGGTGCGTATCTGCACCTCTATGGAATTGCCCTGAGCATTGCGTACCGTGATGTGCAGGGACTCATAGCCGTTAGGCTTTGGATTTGTCAGCCAGTCGCGGAGCCTCTTGGTATCCGGCTCATATTCCTCTGTCACATAGGAATAAACCTTCCAGCAAAGGTCGTGCTCTATGCTCTTTTCAGGCTCGCAGTCAATGATGAAGCGCATTGCATATACGTCGAACACTCCCTCGAAAGGCACCTTCTGGGCAAGCATCTTCTTGTATATGCTATACGCGGTCTTTGTCCGGACCTTGACTTTGTAGTGTATGCCGGCCTGGTCGAGCCTGCTTTTCAGAGGCTCGATGAATTCGCGGCTGAGCCTCTCGCGATCGGGCGCAGTGGCGGCGAGCTTATTCTTGATGGAACGGTACTGCTCCGGCTCGGAAAACTTGAAATATATGTCTTCCAACTCGCTCTTAATGTTGTACAGGCCCAGCTGGTGGGCAAGCGGAATGTAGAGCATCAGCGTTTCAAGCTGCTTCTGCTCTCTTGAAGTCTTCGGGAAAATGGAGAGATTGCGCATTATCTCCAGCCTGTCAGCAATCTTTATGACCGTAACGCGAGGGTCCGAGCTGTACTGCACAATCAGCTTTTTGTAATTCTCAGCTTCCAGACGGGTATCCTTGGGCCTGATGGTGCTGATGCGGTTCAACCCTTCCACCATCCTCAGCACATCGGAAGGAAACTCCGACAGGTCAAGTTCACTGTGCTTTCTGGATGCCTCGTGGAGATATACTGCCGCGACACACTCCTGCGGCAGACCTATTTCATCGCGCACTATAGCGGCGACTCCGTCAGGGTGGGCTATGAACGGGACGCCGTTGCTGCGCATTTCGTCCTTCAGGACGAGGGCGGCAACTTCTCTTGCCCTTTCAACCAGATTATCCATTCTTCTTTTTCGTTCTTTTGTCCAGTTCGCGCTGGAAAGCCTTTGAATTCACCTGATGTTCCTTGTAGGTACGGGCAAAGCGATGGGTGCCGTCAAAGTCCGGAGAAGCGCAGAAAAACACATATCCGGAAGACATATCGGCATTCAATACCGCATCCAGAGCATCCTTGGAAGGACAACAGATAGGTCCCGGCGGAAGTCCCGCTTTACGATAGGTATTGTAAGGCGAATTCACATTGAGGTGCTTCTTCAAAATACGGTCCAATTTGAAATCGTAGCAGAACGCGACAGTAGGATCCGCCTGAAGTTTCATCCCCCGCTTCAGGCGCGTAAGATAAACACCGGCAATCTTGGGATATTCCGGAACATAGTTGGATTCGCAATTCACTATCGATGCCAGAATGCTTACCTGCAGCCTGCTGAGTTTCAGCTCCTTGGCCTTTCTGTCCCTTTCTTCCGTCCAAAAATCGGCGTATTCTTTGGTGAAGCGGGAAAATAGGGAACTGAGGGACTCATCCCACCAGATTTCGTAGGTATCCGGAATAATTAGGGAAAAAACCGTCTTGGGTGTCACTCCGAATTTCCTCAGAAACACCTCATCTTCAAGGGCCGCGTGCACTTCTGCGGAATCCAGCATCATCTGGCGGCCTATCTTCGAAGCAATTTCTGATTTAAGCCTGAGGGATCCGCCCAGGGTAAGCCTTGTGGGTGTCTGCCATTTGTTGTTCAGCATCCTCGCCACATAGACGGCGGAATGGGATGGCTCTATCAGATAGGATCCTTCGCAAAGATACTCGGCCACCCTCTTTCTTTCAAAGACCTTGCGCAGGGACTTCTCGAAGCGTATTCCCGTCTGAGCTTTGATCTGGGATATCACCCCGTCCACGCTTGTGGTATCCACCACGAACACCCTTGCCTGGCCCGTGAAGGCAGGAATACGGTTATCCCTGAGCCAGCCCCAAGCCTGCAAAGCGGCAAAAAGCGTCAAGGCGGCAACTATGCTCCAGATAGTTTTCTTCATCGCAGCAAGATTGTCTGTTCCGCGCAAAGTTCAGCCTCTGGGTCGAGCTTGTTGCGTTTGCAAACACTGCTCATCCTTACTCCGAACCTCTGACAAATGTCCCAAAGACGCTCGCCGTCCTCCTGGACTATGTACATCTCCAGCCCCTTGGCGGTTCTGGTCTTCTTGCGTGCGATATAGACAAGATCTCCCGGCTTCAATTCACGCGACTGGGTCAAATCATTGAAGCGCAGTATTTCCGAAGGGAAAAGGTCATACAGGGAGGCAATGGAAGAATAGCTGTCTCCCCTGCGGGCATATACGAAGCGCACTCCGTTCTTTTCATAGACAGTGCGTTCCACCTTGAAGCGGAACTCCTCATCGTATTGGACAGCGGACTTGACCGGAGCCTCGATCTTGTCAGGGGCGGGAACATCCACCTTCCCCACGTCATAACGCCCGAGCCCATAGGTTTCAATGAGGTCTATGAGTTTGATTGCATATTTCGGGTCCGTGGCATAGCCGGCCTGCTTGAGGCCATAGCACCAGCTGCGGTAATCGGAAACCTCATAATCGAAAAGGAATTTGTACCTGTCATTGTAACGCAGGAAGTCAGAGTGGTCCCTGAAGGATTCCTCAGGCTTTGCATAAGCCCTGAAGCACTCCCCCTTTGCATCATCGTCGTGATACACTTTCTTGCCTTTCCAGTCCTTGTGGCATTTGATTCCGAAGTGGTTGTTCGCCTTGACGGCAAGAGTGGATTTGCCGGAGCCGGACTCCAGAAGGCCCTGTGCAAGGGTAATGGAGGCAGGCACGCCAGTCCTGCGCATCTCCGCCTGAGCGATGGATGCGTATTTGTGAATATACTCCTCCTGCGGAGTGAGCTTGGCATCGGATGCGGCCGCAAACAGGCCCAATGCCAGCGTAAGGGTAGCGAACAACTGTTTCATTCCGCTAATTTAATCAATTTCGAAAACATCGCCATCCTTCACGGCGACTGTGTCGGGAAAAATTTCCCTGCACTCGGACGCGAATCTTTCACAGTCTCTGACCCTTGATGTGTAATGTCCTATAAGCAAGCGCTTTGCACCGGCGTCCCTGGCGCAGTGGGCAGCGTCATCAGTAGTCGAATGGTAATAAGCCTTGGCCTTGTCGGCCCATTCGCGAAGATAAGTTGCCTCGTGGTATATGGTCCTCACCCCTTTCAGCCATTGGGCAAGTTCAGGGAAAGGCGCGGTGTCGGAACAATAGGCATACCAGTCGCCGAAGCGGTAGCCGAAGCAGTCGATTTTGTGATTGAGCGGAAAGGCATAAACCTCCACGCCGCGAAGTTCATAGACCAGTTGAGGTTCCTTGCAGTCAATGGGATGGAACTTGATTTCATAGGCCATCCCTTCCGAAAAATAGGAAAGGTAGAACTTGAGTATGGGCGCAAACGACTTTGGCGCAAATATCTCCAGATCTTCCGTCCTTCTGTACATGGCCATAGTGGAGAGCAGTCCGAAGATTCCGAAGATATGGTCTCCGTGAATATGGGATATAAATATCGCCTTCACCTTAATGAAGGAGAGATGCTGCCTCCGGATTTGCCTCTGAGTCCCCTCTCCGCAATCGATAAGAAACAAGCGCCCGTGCACACTGAGTGCCTGGGCGCTTGGATTCATATCAGAAATGGGCATGGCCGAAGCCGCTCCCAATATCTGCAGGGTCAAGTTCATTACTCGCCTTTCTCGAGTTTTGACTTGAGGGCTGCGAGAACATCAAGGTCACCGAGAGTGGTCTTCTCCACATTGGCGTTGACCTTCTTCACTGCCTTCTTGGTATTCTCTGCCTCAGTAGCTGCGGCCTTCTCCTTA
Organism: uncultured Bacteroidales bacterium; assembly: GCA_927798505.1. GTDB lineage: Bacteria > Bacteroidota > Bacteroidia > Bacteroidales > UBA932 > Cryptobacteroides. The sequence continues at coordinate 1,069 of CAKMNE010000029.1, read as the reverse complement.
ACCTCCTGATAAGTGCGGACATGGCTGAGGAGCACGGTGTGGGTGCTGCGACGGAGTTCTACCACCTTGAATGGAAGAGTCTCTCCCACAACGGCCTGCTTGCCGTCTTCCTTGACGAGCTCGCGGTTGAATGCGAAGCCCTCAGTCTCACCGTCGAGGGTGATGGTTGCGCCCTTGTCGGTGGTGGAAGCTATGGTTCCCTCAACAACGGTACCTACAGGATACTTCTTCTCAGTTGTGTCCCAAGGATTAGGTACGAGCTGCTTGTGGCCGAGGCTGAGCTTGTGGGTAGCCTCATCGAACTCAAGGATAACTACATCGATGGTGTCACCAGGAGCAACGATTTCTGAAGGATGCTTGATCTTGTTCCAGCTCAGGTCGCTGATGTGAACGAGTCCCTCTACGCTGTCTTCGAGCTGAGCGAATACACCGAAGCTGGTCACATTGCGAACCACTGCCTGATGCTTGCTGCCTACAGGGTACTTCTCGCGGATGGTATCCCAAGGATTAGGAGTAAGCTGCTTCATGCCGAGGGACATCTTGCGGGCCTCGCGGTCGATGGTGAGGATCTGAGCCTCAACCTCGTCGCCAACCTTAAGGAAGTCCTGTGCAGAGTGCAGACGGGTGCTCCAAGACATCTCGGAAACGTGTACGAGTCCCTCTACGCCCGGCTCAATCTCAATGAATGCGCCGTAGTCAGCGATGAGGATAACCTTACCCTTAACCTTGTCACCTACCTTGAGATCAGGATTGAGTGCATCCCAAGGATGTGGAGCGAGCTGCTTCAGACCGAGAGCGATTCTCTTCTGCTGCTCGTTGAAGTCGAGTACAACGACCTTGATCTTCTCTCCGAGAGAAACGACCTCCTCAGGATGGTTGATGCGTCCCCAGCTGAGGTCTGTGATGTGGATGAGACCGTCAACGCCGCCGAGGTCAACGAATACACCGTAGTTGGTGATGTTCTTGACTTCGCCTTCGAGTACCTGGCCTTTCTCGAGCTTGCTGATAAGATCTGCCCTTCTGGCCTCCTGCTCTGCCTCGAGAAGAGCCTTGTGGGATACAACCACAT
>CAKMNE010000028.1 GCA_927798505.1 uncultured Bacteroidales bacterium | reverse complement strand
TTTTAAACGATTCTCAAACGCTTAATCGTTTGCAAACGGATAAACGTTTAGAAACAGCTTCTCCTTTGCAATTCGAGACCGGTTATCTATCTGCGGCCCAAGCTACCACAACCGGTCTTTCAGACAATCAACAGCCACAGCAACCGCAAGACCTTCCTGCAGAGTCGCAGCCGAAACGCTCTGTCACCCAGCCGCAACCAACCTCGCCAGACTTTCCGGACGAGCAACCGGCCAGCAACGAGCAGCAAGACCTTCCTGCAAAGTCGCAATCGGCCAGCCACGAGCACCAAGACCTTCCTGCAGAGTCGCAGCAGTCATCGCCATCTTCCATTTCACGGAGGAAGCCAGTCATCAACCTGATTGCAATGGCAAGCGGGAGCCTTAGCTCACAGAGCAGTGCCATCAACTACGGTGCACTCCCGGGGTCCGACATTGCAACAAGCTTGAACGCCCTAAGTTACAGCGACTTAGCCTATCGTAACTTCTCCTCGCTCGTCACCTCCAACCTCGGCAGCGAAGTCAGCACCCACACGACCCACCGGCAGCCTGTACGCTTTGCGATAGAAGCGGAGCTGATGCTCAACAAACGTTTGGGGCTCGTCAGCGGCCTATGCTACACGCGGCTTGTCTCCGACCTCACTTCGGGCGGCGAGAACTATTACCATACAGTCCAGAAGCTCGACTACCTCGGAATTCCGCTGCGCCTGAACTGGCATTTGCTCGATTCGCGCAATTTCACATTCTTCGCCGGCTTCGGTGCTATGGTCGAAAAGTGCATAGGTGGCAGCGCTATGACTTCGTACAGCCTTTACGGACAGAGCCTTGAGGGAGAAAAACTTCAGGTTATGGACCAGCCTTTGGTCTTTTCGTTAGATACTTCGCTGGGACTTGGAGTTGGTCTATGGCATAGCGCGACTCTTGTCATTGAACCGGGACTGAGTTGGCACATCCCTGACGGCAGCACACTCAGAAACATCTACCGTGACAGGCCACTCAACTTTTCCCTGTCCATCGCCCTGCGCTTCAGTTTGTAAACTCGTTTGGAACAACTGTCACCGGTTCCGGGAATAATTTGTATATTTGCGCTGCAAAAAGGCGGAGTTCTAGGCCTGTCATCCTCCGCCGAAGAATAAATTAAAACATAAAGGGCAAATGAAACACATTATTTCCTTGGCGGTGGCACTGCTGCTGCCGGTTGCGCTGGCAAGCGGCCAGGCCAACCTCCACATTCAACAAAAATTCTACTCCACACCGGCCCCAGGCACCACTTCCGGCACCGCTTCGGGCGGTTTTTCGGAAAGCCTTACCTATCCCCAGACCCACATAATGGTGGACATCTCAAAGGCAGGGGAGAATTCCTTCACTTACGCGCTCCTCAGCGACGACATCTCTTCTCAGGGCAATTTTGCGTATATCCAGCTCTTTCACGAGCACAAATTTTGGGAAGAGCCTCTTTTCCTGCACGCTGAGTACCGAAGCTATGGTCTTGATTCCCACTGCCTTTACCTCGGCGCCGCCTACGACTTCTTTACCCAGCACGGCATGATTGCCATAGAGCCTCTGCTGAGAAACGACAGCCTCTTTTCCGGCAACCGGCTCCCGGTCCTTCGCGCTGACGCCACCTCCGTGCAGCTGTCCATTGTCACCGGGCACGATTGGGGCTGGTGCAATCTCAACAGTTTCACCGACCTCTGGAGCCCATCCCGTGGCGGAGGTCGTGCAGGCTGGTATAGCGAAGCATGGCTATACTTCCCCCTGAATGACTGGCTGCAGCTCGGTACCATATCCTGTTTCAGCTGGGACTTTGTCAGCGCAGCGCAGCTCACCGTATTCCTGGGCGCCAAGTTCAATTTGTAATCCCGCAGTACCATGTCAATAAAAACAATGATCCAACGTGAACTCGAGGATTACAAGATCCTCCTGCGCAACATCCCTTCAATAGTGGTGGCGCTCTTCTTCCTGAGCGTAGTCGCCATGAACCTGCTCGCCAACAAAGAACTGTTCACCACCAGCTGGCTGGCCCTCGACTGCGGATTCACCCTCAGCTGGATCTCCTTCCTGCTGATGGATATGATTTGCAAACGCTTCGGCGCGAAGGCCGCAATGAAGCTCTCGGTAGCAGCGCTGGCAGTCAACCTCTGCGTCTGCGGCCTGTTCTACCTGCTCTCGCTCACTCCCGGGCACTGGGGTGAATACTACAGCTACCTCGACTCCGACCCGGCCGCCGCGCAGGCTGCGAACAACGCTCTCAACCGCACGGTCGGCGGAAGCTGGTACGTGGTGCTGGGTTCGGCCCTTGCCATGTTCGTCTCCTCGCTGGTTAACTCGCTAAGCAACCACCTGATAGCCAAGCGCTTGAAACATAACAACTTCGGCAGCTTCGCCCTTCGCTCCTTCAGCTCCACCGCCCTCGCCCAGTTCGTGGACAATCTCATATTCGCCACCGTCGTAAGCCATGTCTTCTTCGGCTGGACCTGGACTCAGGTGCTCGTCTGCTCGCTCACAGGAGCGCTGATGGAACTGCTCTGCGAGGTTGTCTTCAGCCCTCTGGGCTACCGTATGGCGCGCCAGTGGGAGGAAGAAAAGGTGGGACAGGACTATATAGAACACAAGATATGAACATTCTGATTACCGGTACATCCTCAGGCATAGGCCGTGCCACCGCGCAGCTTTTCATTGAGCGGGGGCATAGGGTAATAGGCCTCGACCTGCTCCCGGCGAGCCTGCCGGAAGGCGAATCATATTCACACATCCTTGCGGACATCAGCGGCCCTCTGCCGGAACTTCCGCCCTGCGAAGTGGTCATTGCCAACGCCGGCGTGCAGCAGAGCGGGCGCGACATAGACGTAAACCTCAAGGGAACAATGGCTACAGTCGAGAAATATGCCTTCCACGAAGGCGTGCGCGCGGTTCTGATCATGTGCAGCGCCTCAGCGCACAGCGGCGCCGAGTTTGCGGAATATGCGGCTTCGAAGGGAGGGCTGCTCGCCTATATGCGCAACGCGGCCCGGCGGCTTTCCCGTTTTGGCGCCGTATGCAACAGCCTCTCGCCCGGCGGCGTGACTACCGAACTCAACCGTCCCGTGATGGACGATCCGGAGCTGTGGCAGCAGATTATGGACTGCACCCCGCTGCGGCGCTGGGCCTCCCCTCAGGAAATAGCCCAATGGGTATGGTTCCTCACCATGGAGAACCGTTTCTGCACAGGCCAGGACATACTTGTCGACGGAGGAGAAAAAGATTTGAATGCAAATTTTGTCTGGCCTGATTATCTTTGTAAATAATTTCTTAAAGCTATGGCAGTAAATACAGCAGACCTCGACAGGTACGAAGCGGTACTCGAGGATGGACTCATCAAAGTTTGCAAAGGCGCGGGGCTTCTCAGGGAGGAGTTTCTTCGTTCTCAGGATATAGATGACAAATGGGACGAGTACCAGCAGGACTATGTAGCCGATGCGGTGCTCAATTTCAACGAGTACCCGGAGGCCGCGATTGCCTGGGCCGCCTTCCTCGGCATGGCCGTGGCGCACAACTGGGACACGGATTGGGATGCGCACAAAAACGACTCGTACAAAAGCTATTACGGAAGTCGCGGCTGGGATGATATGGATGAGCATATACTGTGGGAGCTGCTGTGCCTGCCGGAGCAGATAGGCAAGAAAATCAGCGATACCCTCGACAGCTGCTCTCTCGCCGCACTTGGCCTGATACGCCACGAAGGCATTGAGGCCCAGACGGACCTGGGATTCTATGTGCTTGTCCGCACCTATGCCGTGATGTTTCGTCTCGGGGCTGCCATCGAGCTTCAGAGACTGGGATATCAGCGGGTCAGAGTGGCGTAATCAAATCTGTACTGTCATTATCTGGTCGATGTCCGTGAGGTAGTTGGGAGTCAGATGCTCCTTTTTGTTTTTCCAGTTTTCATTCCCGCTTCCGGCTACTGCAAGCCCGACAGTCCGGACACCGTACTTGTGGTTCATCCTGTCAAGTGTCTGTGACAGTTCCACACGCTCCTCGCGCTTTTGAACCGGGTCGAAAAGTGTGTGGTGACAGCATCCGGCAGTTATGTCCGAGAGTAAAACCCCGGATTTTTTGAAGAGTATTCCGGGGCGGTAGATTCTGTCTGCCAGTTCCATTGCTGCCGCCGTAATCTCCAGCGTGTCCGCCGAAGGTACAATCAGGCGTTGCGTAGCCATGTTCCAATACTGCGGCAGGTCCTCGCGAAAACGGTTGCTGCAAGCGAATACGGACACGCACCCCGCCGCGGAATCCTGACCGCGAAGGGTGCTGCAGCAGCTTGAAGCGAAGGATGCCACCGAAGCCTTCAGTTCCTCCCTGGTGGAAATCATATTGCCGAAGCTCCGGCTGGTGGTGATGGTCTGCCTGCGGACAATCTCGGAGGTGTCGATGCACGGGTGTCCGTTCAACTCCAGCCAGGTCTGGAAGCCGGGCTTGTGGAGATGCCGGTACACCCACTCTCCAGGCTTGTCCGCCAGCTGCAGGGGAGTGTTGACCCCGAGGGCGGACAGTTTCGCGAAATTCCGTGGGCCTATGCCCCAGATATCGGCAAGGTCGAACATGGAGAGGGCCTTGCGGCGTTTGGCCTCAGTGTCTATCATACATACTCCGCCATAGCCCCTGTACTGCTTGGCGAACTTGCTCGCGACCTTTGCCAGGGTCTTGGTCTTCGCAATTCCCACGCTTACCGGGATGTCGGTCCAGAGAGCTATCTGCTCCACCATCCCCCGCATCAGATCTACCAGGTCGTAGTGCTTCTCATAGCCGTCCAGATACAGGAACTGTTCGTCTATCGAATAGCATTCCGTTCGCTCCACGGTGCGCCGCATTATGCTCTGCACCCTCTTCGACATAGCGGCGTAGAGCATCAGGTTGCCGGAAAACACTGCTACGCCGTTTCTTTCTATTATGTCCTTCGCCTTGAAATACGGGTCGCCGCGCCTGATGCCCAGGGCCTTGGCCTCGGTGGTCAGGGCTACGATGTTGCCGTCGTTGCTTGACAGCACGCATACCGGCTTGCCCCTGAGCCCCGGGTGCAGGGCCCGCTCGACGGATGCGAAGAAGGTGTTGCAATCGGCGAGGGCAATCATAGCTAGTCTCTGGCTTTGTGGATGATATATGTTACGGTGCCCCAGATGCTGAAATCATCGTCAGTGGAGATATGGATTTTCGGGTAGTCCGGGTTCGCCGGTACCAGCCATCCCTGCCCTTCCTCCAGGACGAAGTGCTTGAGGGTGTATTCGCCGTTGAGCTCGCACATCGCAATCTCGTGAGGGCCGGGGTTGCGCCTGCTCTTGTCCACTATGACTATGTCCCCGTTCTGCACGCCCGCGTCTATCATCGAGTTGCCACTGACACGTATGAGATATGACGCCTCCGGATGGGGGCAGAGCATGGAAATGATGTCTATGTCCTGTGCGCGCTCGTCGTTGTCCAGCGGGACGGGGAAGCCCGCCACCACGCTGAAATCGTAGTAGGGGAGCATCAGCGCTCGCGGGCGCGTCATGGCGTCAGATACCGCCTGCCTTATGAATTCCGTGCGGTTGGGCATCTCCGCCAGCTGGTCTGCCAGAGCTCCCGGAGCACGGAAACTTATCATCCGGCTGTCCCCCTTGGGATGCCCTGCGCCGGCGCGTGCTCCGCCCCTTCTGTTTTTCTTGTCTTCCATTCTTTGACTCTTTGGAGGACAAAATTAATACTTTATTTGAAAAGTGTAATACGGAAATCAATAATTATGGTAGCGTTGTGCAAATTACTCCAAATTTATATTACATTTGCAGCCGATTTCGAAGTTGAACCAAAATTATTTTTATGGTACTCGGAAATGAAAGAACACCTCGTTACCGCAGCGATGATGCTGCTTTGCTTTCCTGCGTTCTCGCAAGAGGCTAACGAGCCCGGCAGGGGTGCTGCCGAGCTGACTGCTATTGCCAGGGCGGAATATCCGCTTGGCAACACTTCTCTTTATACCCTCCTCGAGGGTAATCTCACAGAAAATCTTTCCTATTGTGTTGAGAACCATTGGTTATCGACCGAACCGGGGCTGCTGTATCAGAACACACTCCGTTCGGATGACGTCAACTGGTTGGATTTCGCGTATCTCACCTACAGTTTCGACTCCTTCGAAATATCTGCCGGAAAAGATATGCTGCCGTGGGGAACATTCGAAATGGACGAATATGACTTTGATATCCATCTCCCGTTCGTCTCCTCGGTCTGGAATATGCTTCCGATCTACCAGTGGGGTCTGAAAGCCAGCTGGCTTCCTACCGACGAACTCTGTTTCGATGTGCGCGTCAGCACCTCGCCTTACGGTGAAAGGCCATTCGCAAGCGGCCTTTACGCAGCAGGCGTGCGCGGACGCTTCACCACCGAAACCACTGATGTGATGGCAGCCTTCAACGCAATGCAGACTGAGCCGGGCAATATGATCGGAGCCTTGTCTCTTGGCGTGCGCCAGGGCATAGGCAACTGCACTGCAACCCTGGATTTCAACTCCCGTCCCGGTGACGAAGAATTCATCCTCGGCAAAGGCTATGCTCTTGCCTTCACCTTCGATGCCAACATCAACGATGTTGTAAACCTCAGGACAGCCGTCAATTACGAGCAGTATGACAATCTCGGCCTGTGCTCCACAAGGCTGGGCGAAATAGTCGAATGGTATCCGCTCGACTGCCTTCGCGTTCACGCTGTCGCGGGCTACGGCCTGGGCTTCGAGCAGGGCTTCCTGTACAGCGTAGGTCTCACTTACAAGTTCTCAACTGGCTGGTAGAAATGTCTGACAAGAAAATAATCATCAATCTCGAGCACGTATCCAAGTCCTTCGGGGACAAGGTCGTGCTCGACGATATCAACCTCTATATCAAAGAGGGTGAATTCATCACCTTCCTCGGCCCTTCAGGCTGCGGCAAAACCACCCTTCTGCGTCTCATTGCGGGCTTCCTTGCCCCGGACAGCGGTGTAATCACCCTTGACGGCAAAGACATATCCGAATTGCCGCCGCACAAAAGACCTCTGAACACCGTCTTCCAGCGCTACGCCCTTTTCCCTCATCTGGATGTCTATGACAATGTCGCCTTCGGTCTGAAGCTGCGCAAGCTGCCTTCTGACGAAATCGACCGCAAGGTGGCACGCGTGCTCAAGCTCGTGTCAATGACAGACTACGAAGACAGGGATGTCAACTCCCTGTCCGGTGGACAGCAGCAGCGTATAGCAATTGCGCGTGCAATCGTCAACGAGCCGCGCGTGCTGCTTCTCGACGAGCCGCTCAGCGCCCTCGACCTGAAGATGCGCAAGGATATGCAGATAGAGCTCAAGGAGATGCATAAGAAACTGGGCATCACCTTCATCTATGTGACCCACGACCAGGAGGAAGCGGTAACTCTCTCCGACACGATTGTGGTGCTCAACGAAGGCCGCATCCAGCAGATAGGCACTCCTGTGGACATCTACAACGAGCCGCAGAACGAGTTCGTCGCAGACTTCATTGGCGAGAGCAACATTCTCAACGGTACAATGCTGCGCGACCGCCGCGTAAGCTTCATAGGCCACGAGTTCGACTGCGTGGACGAAGGCTTCGGGGAGAACGTGCCGGTGGATGTGGTCGTACGCCCTGAGGATATCTATATAATGAACAATACCGAGGCGGCGCAGTTCACCGCGAAAGTGAAGAGCTGCACCTTCAAGGGAGTGCATTATGAGATGTTCGTCGAGACTGACAACGGTTGCGAGCTTATGATTCAGGACTACAATGCCTTTGAAGTCGGAAGCACCGTGGGTCTGTACATCAAGCCTGTGGACATACAGGTAATGCACAAGCAGTGCACCTGCAATGTCTTCGAAGGGGAAATGAACGGTCCTGACAGCGTATGGATGCTGGGTGCCGACTTCGACTGCCCGGATACCGGCCTGCAGAAGGGCGACAAGGTGCGCGTGGAAGTGGACTTCGACAAAGTCGAACTGCTTGACAACGAAGGCACAGCCGAAGGCAATGTCAGCTTCATACTCTACAAAGGCGACCATTACCACCTCACCGTCAAGACAAAAGAAGGGGAGGATGTGCTCGTGGACACCAACGACGTGTGGGACAAGAACGATATGGTAGGAATCAGCATAAAGCCTGAGGACCTGCGAATTAGCAAGCTCTAAAATGGGAAAAAGATCCGCCTGGGCCCTGCCCTATTTCATATTTCTCGTCTTCTTTGTAGTCCTGCCGCTGGTGCTGATTGCCTTTTACGCGCTTACTGACGCGCAGGGGCACTTCACTCTTGCCAATATGGCAGCCTTCTTCAAGGAACCGAAAATCATCAACTCCTTCATCGTGTCCATAGAGGTAGCCCTCGAGAACACGCTGATTTGCATAGCTATTGGTTATCCTGTGGCCTACATACTCGCAGACAGTTCCCTCAACAAATCGGCGGTCACCGCCCTTCTGTTCATACTTCCCATGTGGATAAACGCCCTTATGCGCACCATCGCAACGGCGGAAATCTTCCACGCCCTGGGGATTGGCCTGGGGAAGGGGACGCTGCTTTTCGGTATGGCCTATGACTACCTTCCGTTTATGATTTATCCTATCTATACGATACTCTCGAAGATGGACAAATCCTATGCGGAAGCCGCCCAGGACCTCGGCGCGAGTCCGGCAAAGGTGTTCCTGAAGGTCACTCTGCCCCTCTCTATGCCGGGAGTAATCAGCGGAGTGATGATGGTATTCCTTCCGACGGTTTCGACCTTCGCCATTTCGGAGATTCTCACCAACAATACCATACAGCTCTTCGGCTCCGTCATCCAGGAACAGTTCTACAACCTTATGTGGAACCAGGGTGCGGCCCTCTCGCTCGTGATGCTGATACTGATAGGTCTTACAACCCTTCTTGGCGGCAAGCGCCAGGAGGAAATTGATGGAGGGCTAATCTGATGAAAGCAAAACGAATAGTCTCCCAGGCCTATCTGTGGCTGATTCTTGCGGTGCTCTATGCTCCTATCATATTCATCGCAATATTCTCCTTCACCGACGCGAAGTCGCTCGGCAACTGGACCGGTTTCACGCTCGACCTCTACAGCTCGCTGTTCAGCGGTGCCACCTCCGCTTCCCGCAACCTTATGGAAGCGCTCAAGAACACCCTGCTCATCGCGCTGATTGCTTCGTTCGTGTCCACCCTTCTGGGGACCCTCGCGGCAATAGGAATATACAATATGAGGGGACGCAAGAAGAAGGCAATGGAATTCCTCAATGACATCCCTATGCTCAACCCTGACATCATAACGGGTGTGTCGCTGTTCCTGCTCTTCGTCTTCCTGCATTTCTCCAAAGGATATCTTTCCGTAATTCTCGCGCACATCACCTTCTGCACCCCTTATGTGGTTCTCAATGTGATGCCGAAGCTCTCGCAGATGAATCCCAACATCTACGAAGCTGCGCTGGACCTCGGTGCCACCCCGCACCAGGCCTTGTGGAAAGTGCTAATCCCGCAGTTGCGTCCGGGAATGATAACGGGCTTTATCCTGGCCTTCACTATGTCCCTGGACGATTTTGCGGTAACCTATTTCACCTCCGGTTCCTCCGGACTGGAGACTCTGTCAACCTATATTTACGCCGACGTGCGCAAGGGCGGACTCACACCTGAGCTCAAGCCTATGATGACCATCATTTTCCTTGTCATACTGGTTGTGCTTCTCGCCGTCAACATTCGTGCATCCAAAAAAGCAAAACAATGAAAAGAATACTGAAATCTATCCTTGCAGTGGCTCTGGCAGCCATCTGCACCCTTCCTGCCGCAGCCAGGGACAGGAAGGAAATCCTTAAAGTGTATAACTGGTCAACCTACATTGCCGAAGGCGTAATCGAAGACTTCGAGCAGTGGTACGAGGAGCAGACCGGAGAGGAAATCGAAGTCATCTATATGACATTTGATGTCAACGAGGCTATGCTTTCCAAAATCGAGAAAGGACACGAGGACTACGATGTAGTATGCCCTTCGGACTATATTATCGAGCGTATGCTCAATAACGGTCTTCTGCTGCCCCTGGACTTCTCGGCTCTCGAAAAGACCGGCACTCCTGACTACATCCACGCTCACGTATCTCCTTATATCAGAAACATTTTCTCCGAAATAAACCCGAATATCGACGCCAACGACTATTCCGTTGCCTATATGTGGGGAACCACCGGAATCATCTACAACAAGGCTTATGTGACCGAGGAGGAAGCTTCGACCTGGAATGTGATGCGCAACCCGAAGTTCGCAGGCAAGATCCTGGTGAAGGATGCCCCGAGGGATGTCTATGCTCCGGTGCTTATCTACCTCAAGCAGAATGAGTTGAACGCGGGTACCGTTACTCTGCAGGACCTTATGCGCGACTCTTCCGACGAGTCCATTGCAGCCGTGAAAGACTTCCTTATGGAGGTGAAGCCTCTGGCCTGCGGATTCGAGGCTGACCTCGGCAAGGAGCAGATGTCCAAGGAGCGCGCCTGGGTTTCCCTCAACTGGAGCGGGGATGCGGTATGGGCTATCGAAGAGGCTGCATCCGTAGGCGTTGACCTCGGCTACTGCGTGCCGGAGGAAGGTTCTACCGTATGGTTCGACGGCTGGGTAATCCCTAAGTATGCTGTCAACACCAAGGCAGCGACCTATTGGATCAACTTCATGTGCCGCCCGGACATTGCTGTACGCAATATGGAGGAGACCGGCTACATCGCTTCCAACGGTGCCTGGGAAGTGCTCGAGTCCCAGATGGATGAGGAGTGCGAGGCAGTTGACCTCAGCTACTTCTTCGGTCCTGAAGCCAGCGCCGTGCACGTGGATGCAACCCTCTATCCGGACAGGAGCGTGATTGAGCGCTGCGCACTTGAGCACGACTGGGGTGCAGAAACCGAGAAACTGCTCTCAATGTGGCAGGATGTGAAGGGTAGCCAGGCCAGCGCCATGACCTTCATCATCATCGGTGTTGTAGTAGTGGCAATAGCCCTGTACGCCTTCCTCAGCGCAAGAAGCAAGAAGAACCGCCACAGCAGGCGTCGCCGCTAGGCTCCGATTTCTGACAGTTCAAGCCATCTGAGCTCCTTCTCATCCTGACGGGTGCGGAGGAGTTCATATTTTTCTGAAGCCTCGCGTATGCGCTCATAGTCCGTCGTGCCGCCGTTCAGCAGGGCTTCGAGTTCAGCCTTTTCGGAGGCAATGGCCTCCAGCTCCGCTTCAATCTGCTCCATTTCGCGTTTCTCCTTGTAACTGAGCTTTCGCGGCTTTTCTATTGCCGGCTTCGGCTGGCTTGGCGCCTTTTTCGGGGTGGAGAGCTTTTTCTGCTCCTCCTCATAGTCCTTGATGAAACTGCGATACTCTGTGTAGCCGCCTATGAAGTCCTTGATGTGCCCGTCTCCGCAGAATACGAAGAGGTGGTCCACCAGGCGGTCGAGGAAATGGCGGTCGTGGGTCACTATCAACAGAGTGCCCTTGAAGTCGAGAAGATATTCCTCCAGCACGTTGAGTGTGACTATATCCAGGTCGTTGGTTGGCTCGTCAAGTATCAGAACATTGGGATTCTTCATTAGAATCGTGAGCAGGTACAGCCTGCGCCTCTCGCCTCCGGAAAGGCGTGAAATGCGGTTGTTCAGCATCTCGTGCGGGAAGAGGAATAGGTTCAGAAGGCGGGTGTCCGGGACGGTTTCCAGTACAGTGTCGTCCTCGTCGAACTCCATTCCTCCCTGATGGTAGTAGCCTATGTTGAGAGACTCGCCGCGTTCTATGGTCCCGCTCACGGTTCCGCCCGCATTTTCGCCGGTCAGAAGGCTGAGCAGGGTGCTCTTGCCCACGCCGTTGGAGCCTACTATCCCCACTCTTTCACCTCTTTGGAAATTGTAGGTGAAACTGTCGATGAGGGTGCGTCCCTCGTATTCGAAGTGAAGCCCTTTGCAGTTGATGATTTTCGAGCCGAGACGGCTGCCGCTGCCCATAGCCTCCATGGAAATCTGCCTGTCAGTCCATACCTGTGATGCGCGGTCCTTGAGCTCCCAGAATGCCTGTTTGCGGTATTTGGCCTTACCCGAGCGGGCGCAAGGGGTGGCGTGCATCCATTCCAGCTCGCGCCTGAGTATGTTTCGCACCTTGTCGGTTTCCGCGTTCCAGTTGGTGATGCGCTCGTCCCTCTTCTCAAGGAAATTCTCGTAGTCCCCCTTGTAGATGAAGATGCGGCCGTGGTCCATCTCCATAATGGTATTGCACACACGGTCAAGGAAATACCTGTCGTGCGTAACCATAAACAAAGTGCAGCGGGAGCGCTTGAGGTAATTCTCCAGGTATTCGATTGCATCCAGGTCGAGGTGGTTGGTGGGCTCGTCCATGATCAGAAAGTCCGCATCGGAGGCGAGCATCTCTGTCAGAGCCACCCTCTTGACCTCGCCTCCGGAGAGCTCGCTCATCTTCTGGGAAGGTCTGAGTCCGAATTCGTCAAGAATGCGCTTTGCTCTGAGCTGGTACTCGAAATCGTGGCTGTCCATTATCTGCTCCCCGATGGTCTTGAGCGGATCGTGCTCGAATTCCTGCTCAAGGAAGGCGATGCGCACTTCCTTAAGAAACTTGATGCTGCCTCCGGAGTCGGACTTGTCCTTGCCTGCGAGTATGCGCATCAGCGAGGTTTTGCCCGTGCCGTTGGGGGCAATGAGCGCGATTTTGTCACCTTCGTTTATGTTGAAGGCTATTTTATCGAAGAGAACCTT
>CAKMNE010000027.1 GCA_927798505.1 uncultured Bacteroidales bacterium | reverse complement strand
CCTTCTGGGCATTGGTGGTGATGGTGCAGGAGAAAAAGCCCAACTCGTGTGCGAGGTCACAAAGGGAGTTGATGTCGTAGTCCCCATCCCTCCAGAGAGTTGGCTCCCCGCCTTCAAAGTCCACAAAACGGCTGCCAAGAGAGTAGCAGTACTGCAGTTCCTCACGGATCTGAGCGTAGGTCTTGGTAATGGGGTTCCTATGATTATAGACCGTACAGTGCTTGCAACTGAGGTTGCAGCGGTCGGATATGAACACTACGCTTTGCAGCGGGGCCTTCCTTCCGAAGAATTTGGCGCGCACCCACCACCATCCGAGGTATGCAAGTTGGGAAAATCTCATTTATCCTATTATTCTAAGTATTATGGCAACGATGGCGAGCACGACGCAGAAACCGCTCAGAAGGTTGCGTGCGGTGAGCCAGCGTATCATGAACCAGTCTATTCCGGCTTTGTGTATTCCTTCCCAATCGGGCATCGATCCCAGCCAGCGGGCAGGACGCTCGACTTCCATCAGTTCGCCCCTGTCGAAGAGTACGAGCGAGCGGAAGAGCCATATGCCGCGAGGCAGCACCACGAGTACCGCGAGGCAGGCCGGATGAAGGTAGCCCGTGCACACGGCCAGTATCACCAGCATGAAAGGAGCAAATGTGAGCACCAGCGAGCAGCCAAGGCAGGCTTTGCGGCTGCCCAGCAGGCGGGCGAAGGTCATTTTGTTGCTGGCCTCGTCTCCCTTGAGGTCTATGAAGCTGTGGGTGAAGAGTATGTTGGTTACGAGCATCCCGACCGGCACTCCGGTGAGCACTATTCCCCAGTCCAAGCTGCCGCAGGCTGCGAGGTACACGCCGCTCATCAGCAGGGGACCGAAGATTATGCCTATAACCAGTTCGCCCAGTCCGCGGTAGGCCAGCTTGAGCGGCGGAGCGGAGTAAAAGGCGCCCAGAAATCCGCAGGCGGCCACGATGGCGGGAATCCTCCAGTCGAAGTCCATCTTCCACCATATTGCTATGCCGCAGCCGAGAGCCACTGCAAGAAATGCCGCTATAGCGACAGCTGTGCTTTTCAGGCTCTGCTCACCGCTGCTGAGGTAGGGGTACTTGACCATCATTGCGCGGAAGCCCTGGCGGGTGACCTTGTCGCGGTCTCCCAGCATGTCCACGCGGTAGTCGAACCAGTCGTCAGCGAGGTTCATGGCGAGATGTGCCATGGCTACGCCGGCAATTGCCAGCAGGGCTGTCCACCATATGAATCCTTCATTGCGGCTTGCCATTACTGCTGCGAGTACAGCGGGCATCACGCTCTGCGCCAAAGACCTGTAGCGCGCGTTCTTGAACCAATATCGTATGACATTCATAGAAAAAGAGCGGGATACGGGAGTCGGACCCGCCTCCTCAGCTTGGGAAGCTGATGCACTACCGATGTGCTAATCCCGCTTAGAGACTACAAAGGTATCAATTTTTTAGTATATTCGCGAAAATAAATTCAAGGAATGAAAAAATTCAAGGTTTTCCTATCCAAATACGGCGCCTACATTGTTGCCGCCATTGTTTTCGTCACTCTTACCCTGGTGTACTGCATGCCCGCCCTTCAGGGCAAGGTTCTGCAGCAGGGGGACACCATGCAGTGGAAGGGCATGGCCCACGAGCTTAAGGAATACAATGAAACGGCTGAGACTCCCGCCAACTGGACAAACTCGATGTTCGGAGGTATGCCCGGCTACCAGATTACGATGAAGAACCCCGGCAATGCCGTGACCGATGTGGTTTGGGCTGTGGACCGCTTCTTCAGGGGGCTCACCACCCTGTTCTTCGATTCGGTGCTGGCCCTGCTTCTGGGCTACTTCCTGGGCTTCTTCCTTATGTTGAGGGCTTTCGGAGTGGAGAAATGGCTGAGCATAGTGGGCTCGATAGCGATCTCAATGTCCTCATATTTTTTCCTGATCATTCCTGCCGGCCATGAGACCAAGGCTCTGACTCTCGGGATGATGGCTCCGGTAATCGGAGGCTTTTTCCTCATATTCCGAAAAAACTACGGCTGGGGCGCTGCGCTGGTGATGCTCTACAGCTCCATAGGGATGATGAAGCATCCGCAGATGTCCTATTATCTCTTTATGATGATGGGGCTCTTCTGCATAGCGGAACTCTACCTGCATATCAAGGAGAAGCGCCTCAAGGACCTGGGCATTGCGGTGGCAGTGTTTGCGCTGGCTCTCGCGGTGGGCGTAGGGACGGGCTACAGCACACTCAAGGCCAATTCCGAATACATGAAGGAGACTATGCGCGGAGGGCATTCCGACCTTGTGGCAGAAGGGGAGCAGGCTTCCAAAGGCCTCGACATCGAGTATGCCACCGCCTGGAGCTATGGCATTGACGAAACGCTTACCCTGCTGATTCCCAATTATATGGGCGGCAGCTCGAATTACAATGTCGGCCGCAATTCGCAGATGTACGACACTCTGGTGAGCGCCGGGGTGAACCGCAGCTATGCTTCCGAGCTGGTCAGCGCGCTTCCTACCTATTGGGGTGAGCAGCCTTTCACGGCGGGACCGGTCTATGTGGGCGCAATAGTGTGCCTGCTCTTCCTGCTGGGCTGCCTCATTGTGAAGGGTCCCTACAAATGGGCCCTGCTGGCGGCGACGGTTTTCTCCATACTGTTGTCCTGGGGTCACAATTTCATGGGCTTTACCGAGTTCTTCTATAAGTATTTCCCTTTCTACAACAAGTTCAGGACGGTTTCCTCCATACTGGTGGTGGCGGAGGTGGCAATGCCTCTGCTGGGCTTCCTGGCGCTGAAAACCATCTCCGATGCGCGCAGGAGCGGGCAGTGGGAGGAACTCAGGCGCGGCTACCTTCGCAGCCTTGCAATCGCTTCGGGCGTGACGGGAGGCATTTGCCTTGTGCTGGCGTTGCTTGGAGGCTCTCTATGCAGTTTCTCTTCGAGCTATGATGCGCACACCCTGGGCGGCATGCCACAGTGGTTTATGGATGCGCTCTACGATGAGCGTGCCGCTCTGCTTCGCCGAGACGCCTGGCGTTCATTTGCTTTCATCGCCCTTGGGGCAGCTGTCCTGGCTCTGCATCTTTCCGACAAGCTCAAATACGGACCTTTTGTGGCAGTGCTCGGAGTGCTGGTCCTGGCGGACCTCTGGCCTGTGGACAAGCGCTTCTTCGGAGACGACAACTGGGTGAGCCGCAAGCAGAACGACAGCTATTTCCAAATGCAGCCTTACGAGAAAAAGATACTCGAAGATGAGGGCTATTTCAGGGTTATGAACCTGACTACCAATACATTTAACGAATCCCGTACATCGTACTATCTGCACTCCGTGGGAGGCTATCACGCCGCCAAGCTGCGCCGTTATCAGGATTTGATTGACGAGCATCTGAGCAAGGGGAATATGGAGGTGATCAACATGCTGAACACCCGCTATTTCATTCAGGAGCAGGATGGCGTGCCTCAGCCTGTGCTGAATCCTGGAGCCTATGGCAACGCCTGGTTTGTGGATGAGGTGAAGCTGGTGGACAGCCCAAGGGAGGAGAGCGATGCGCTCCGCACCCTGGATTTGCGCCGCTGCGCTGTGGCGGACAGCCGCTTCAAAGAGTTTGTGAAGACTCCTCATGGCCGCCCAGACGGCAGCATTGAGCTGCTTTCCTACGCCCCGGACCGTTTGGTTTACCACAGTTCCAGCTCGTGCGATGCGACTGCCGTGTTCTCGGAAATCTATTATCCTTACGGATGGAAGTCATACATTGATGGCGAGCCTTGCGGGCATTTCCGCTCCGACTATGTGCTAAGGGCTATGAATGTGCCTGCCGGCGAACACGAGATTGTGTTCGAGTTCCGTCCGGATTCCATTTATAAGGGTTACAAGGTGAACGCCCTGTTCAAGGCTCTGATGTATGTCTTTATCGGGCTTCTCTTAGCAGGTTTCGTGTCACGTGCCATCGGAAAAGGACCAGAGTGGCTCCGCAGCTTGGGCGGCCGATGAGCGTGTAGCCGACAAGCAGAAAGAGGGTGGCGCACCATTTGACGGCTTCCGAAAGGAGCCGTCTTTTGTATGTGCCTTCGGCCTTGCTGCGAATGCGCTCGCTGCGTCCCACTCCATCGCCGAAGCGCCGTATGTAGTCTGTGGTGGTGCGGCTAGGCGGAATCATATGCTCAATTCTGAGCTTCGGAAGATAGATGATGCTGTGCCCGGCAGCCTTGATGCGCTGGAAGAGGTCCTTTTCTTCCCCTCCCATGAGGTTTTTGCCGCTGCGCCCGAGTTCGGGATTGAACAGTCCCGTCATTTCGAGAACGCTGCGGCGGAAGGCCATGTTGGCCCCGATGGGGTATTTGTTTTTCGGGAAAGCTTTAGCTGAAGGTCCCATATCCAGTCCGGAAACCCAGGAGAGGGTCCAGCGGCAGAGCCAGCGAGGGGTGATGCCGTCTTCGAAAACGGGAGTGATGTGCCCGCCGAAGGCTCCCGCCTGAGGGTACTCGTCAAGGCCTTCGCGCAGCCGCTCGAAATAATCCTCTGCTACCATTGAGTCGTCGTCCAGAAAGACCAGGGTGTCGCCACGGGCTTCTGCGATTCCGCGGTTGCGGGCATGGGAGAGACCCTGCCTGGTTTCGAGCAGATATCGGCCCGGGAAGTCCGGATGATCGCCGAGGTAGTTCTTCACAAGCTCCGCTGTCCCGTCCGTGGAATTGTTGTCCACAATCAGAACCTCCACCCCGTGCGGCATGGCCAGGCGCAGATGCTCAAGGCAGTCAATTATGTATTTCTCCCTGTTATAGGTGCAGATAATCGCTGATGTCATGTCTTTCTTTTCCCCAGAATTTGTCTGCGAGAGCTGTCCTTTCTTTTTCGTCGAGAGGCTCGGGACCCTTGCTCAGTATTTCCTCAAGCTGCTCCCGGGTGTAGGCCTTCTGTCCTATGGTGTTCTCCTCGAAAGGGAAGTAGAAATCCCTGTCCCTGACATAATCACTGTAGTCGTAAAGATAGAGGATTACGCTTTTGCCCGGCATGAGGATGTAATCGTAAAGTATTGAAGAGTAATCTGTTATGAGGCAGTCTGTGTAGGGGAGCAGGGGATACACGTCACTATCCGCACCAAGGGACACAACACTGCGCCAAGCCTTTGCTTCAGGTACCCGGGTGTTGTAGTGGGGTTTAAGTATAAGCAGACCGTCTTTTTTGGAGAGTATGTTGTCAATGGCGTCCAGGTCGATCCCGTCCGTGAATACTGTCCTTTGGGATTCCCTCCATGTAGGCATATAGATGTAAACGGGGCCTTTGGCCTGGCGTATCCTGTTCAGAAGGGCGAATTCTTCGTCGTTGCAGTTGAATTCCAGGAATTTGCGTCTTTGGTCTTCGCCCGTGGTGAGTATGGCATTTCGCGGATAGCTGCACTTCAGACATCTGTTTTCGGGGATGCGGAAGGCTTTTGCAAACATCGGGGTCTGGAAGTCGGAGGCGCTTACCAGCAAGTCCGGACGGCGGAAGGCTTCCGGGTGGTAGAAGACTTCGCGGGGGCGGCGCTCTGCGTAGCGAGCTGCCAGCGGGCCGCTTGTGATGTTGAATTCGGTGCGCTTGAGTCCTACGCCGTGCCACAGGTTGACTACGCAGGCGCCGCCGCTCAGGGCCCACAGGATATCTGAGGTGTAGGCATTGACAAACCATAGGCCGCTGCGAAGAGCCCTCCATAGCCCTTTGGGAGAGAAGAGGTACTCCGCCCGCAGACCCATTTGCCGTATGCGGCGCACGCAGGCTTTGTCCGGACTGAGCCACACTGCGTCCCTGCCTTCTTCGCTGAGGCGTATGAACAGGTATTTGGCGTTGCCCTCATAGCCGCCTCTCGGGGCCCCGAAGGCCAGCATTTTCCGGCTCCTCGGCACGAGGAACGAAAAAGGATAGGCCAGATAGGATGCCAGATATGCTGCAAAACGAATCATCCTGCAAAATTCTCTTCGCGGTAGTGCGTGTAAAGTTACGAACTGACGCGCTTTTCTCCAAATCTTGCACGGAGCTTGGCGTACGGCGGTTTAGCGGCAGACCATTCGCCAGTAGGCGTTGCCCAGGTAGAGCTTTTCGCTTTCGATTGTAAAGCCCAGACGTGTATAGTGTTCCACGAGATGGTTGCTGCTTTTCTCGGCGAGCAGAGTGAATTGGGCATAGCCCGCATTGCGTCCACGCTCTATTGCGTCCATTACCAGCATCTTGCCAATGCCCGCGCGTCGGAACTCCGGCAGGACGGCCAGGGAGTCGAGGTACCATTCGCCCGGGAGGGTCTCAATGTCGGTGGCGTCGATCTGAGCCTGCGTGAGGCCGGGGAGGAGAGGGAAGGTGATGCTGCGCGCGTCGAGGTAGATGTCACCGGGGTAGCTGACCATTGCGCCGGCACGCTTGCCGCAGGCGCAGGCGATTCGTGCGTTGCGCCATGAGTAGAGGGTGTCGGTGCGGCGGCATATGGCCGTGAGGTCGCCTATGCTTGCTGTGTCTGTGCTTGCTGTTGTGGCTGCGCCCATATCTGACAGGTGCGCGGCGGCTAGGATGACCTGCGCCAGGAACTCCGCATCGTCTTCGCGCGCGTCCCGGATGGTGACTTGCGCCTTGATAAAATCGTTAGCTGTTTGGTTCATACTATACAAATATCGCATAAATTACGATACTTTGCCCTTCCGGACATCCAAATAGCAATTCTGGCCCCTGGTTTTTGCCATTTTCTTGAAAAATAGCAATTTCTACACCTCATTTTTGCTATTCTGCCCTTCTGAACGCCCAAATAGCAATTCTGATCCCTGTATTTTGCCATTTTCTTGAAAAATAGCAATTTCCACACCTCATTTTTGCTATTCTGCCCTTCCGGACGCCCAAATAGCAATTCTGATCCCTGTATTTTGCTATTTTCCTGAAAAATAGCAATTTCCACACCTCATTTTTGCCATCTCCCTACTCCACCTTCGGCAACGCCTTCAGCGCCTCGGCAATTTCCTCATCACTTGGGATGTAGTCCGTCATAGTGCCATCATTGAACTGCTTGTAAGCATACAGGTCGAAATTGCCCGTACCCGAAAGGTTGAACACTATCACCTTCTCCTCCCCGTTCTCGCGACACTTCAGCGCCTCATCGATAGCAGCGCGTATGGCATGTGAGCTCTCCGGTGCAGGAAGAATGCCCTCCGCATGCGCAAACATCTCTGCCGCCTCGAAGACACTCGTCTGCTCATATGCCCGAGCCTCGAACAGGCCCTGATTGTAGAGCTCCGACAGCACAGGGCTCATGCCGTGGAAGCGCAGTCCGCCCGCGTGATTTGCCGACGGGATGAACTGGCTGCCGACGGTGTACATCTTTGCGAGGGGGCATATGTTTCCCGTATCGCAGAAGTCGTAGGCGAAGACTCCGCGCGTGAAGCTCGGGCAGCTCGCCGGCTCAGCGCCTATGATCTTGTAGGACGCCTCCCCTCGGAGCATCTCTCCGAGAAATGGTGCCGCGAAGCCGCCGAGGTTCGAACCGCCTCCAGTGCAGCCTATGAGTATGTCCGGCCTGATGCCGTACTTGTCCAGGGCCGCCTTGGTTTCCAAGCCTATGACAGACTGGTGCAGAAGCACTTGGTTAAGCACAGACCCAAGCACATAGCGGTAGCCCTCATTGGAGACGGCCGTCTCTACAGCTTCCGAAATCGCGCAGCCCAGGGAGCCCGTAGTGCCGGGGTGCTCCGCAAGAATGCGGCGTCCCACCTCGGTCGTGTCGGAAGGAGACGGGATTATGGAGGCGCCGAAAGTGCGGATCACCTCGCGGCGGAAAGGCTTCTGCTCATAGGAGCATTTGACCATGAAGACCTTGCAGTCGAGGCCGAAATAGCGGCAGGCCATGGAAAGGGCAGTGCCCCATTGCCCGGCACCGGTCTCGGTGGTTACGCCCTTGAGGCCCTGCTTTTTTGCGTAATATGCTTGCGCGATGGCCGAATTGAGCTTGTGCGAACCGGAGGTGTTGTTGCCTTCGAATTTGTAGAAAATCTTCGCCGGAGTGTCGAGGGCCTTTTCGAGGAAGGTGGCGTGCACCAGAGGGGAAGGACGGTACATTTTGTAGAAATCGAGAACCTCCTGCGGGATATCTATGAACTTTGTTGTGTCGTCGAATTCCTGCTTTACAAGTTCCTCACAGAAAATAGGGGTGAGGTCCTCCTCCCTGAGAGGCTGGAGGGTAGCAGGATTGAGCAGAGCTGCGGGCTTTTGTTTCATGTCAGCGCGCAGATTGTACCACTTGCGGGGCATCTCCTCTTCTGAGAGGTAGATTTTGTAAGGAAGCTGTTTTTCCATAATGTTGACAAAAATTTAAAAGCCCGACCGTGACCGGCCGGGCTGAACTCTATTATGCATATGCATACGGAGGGACACCTCTTACGACCGATCAGGTTGTAACAGGGACCACCACCAGTATGCGTTGAAATTCATCATTACGGATGCAAATAAAGAGGACTTTTTTGAGAAATGCAAGAAAAAGCAGTAAATACCTGCATAAATTGCGATATTCTGCCCTCCCGTACATTCAAATAGCAATTCCGGGCATTGGTTTTTCGGGAAAGTGTTCGGAATTTACCATACAATGGATAACTTTACGGGGAGAAAACAGTAAACGCTATGAACAATACGGCAGACAGCACCATAGATTCCATTCTCGCAAGGCAGAACGAATATTTCAAAAGCGGCGCAACGCTTGACCCCAAATGGCGTAAAGCCCGGCTTCAGCAGTTCCTCAAGGCTATGGACAAGTGGGAAAAGCCACTTGCCGATGCTCTGTGGGAAGACCTGCACAAATCCTACAAGGAGGCCTATATCACAGAAATCGGTCTTGTCAAAAGCGAAATCGCCAAAGCCGCGAGGGAGGTCTGCCGCTGGGCACGCCGAAAGAAGCGTCCCACATCGATAGGCTGTATGCCTGCCCGCAGCTATATCGTCAGCGAACCGCTGGGCTGCGCACTGATCATCTCCCCGTGGAACTATCCGGTACAGCTTCTGCTCAACCCACTGGTTGGAGCCATCGCCGCCGGATGCACCGCAGTTCTCAAGCCATCTCCTTATGTACCAAGGGTTTCCCAGGTCATAGAGGAGATGATTTCGGACACCTTCCCTGAGGAATACATCGCCGTGGTGCAGGGAAACAGGGAGGTCAACAAAAAGTTGCTCTCCTGCCGCTGGGATATGATTTTCTTCACCGGCAGCCCGTCTCTCGGGCGTGAAGTGATGGCCAGCGCCGCCCGCAACCTCACCCCAGTCGTACTCGAGCTCGGAGGCAAGAGCCCGTGCATAGTTGACAAGAGCGCGAACATACGCCTTGCCGCACGTCGCTGCGCGTGGGGCAAGACCCTGAACTCCGGCCAGACCTGCATAGCGCCGGACTATATCCTCATCCACAAGGACGTCAAGGATGCCTTCGTCAGGGCCTTCGCCGAGCAGGTGGAACTGCTGCACGGCAGCGATCCGAAGCAGGACGAGCACTATGTGCGTATGGTAAGCGACCGCGCCTTCGAAAGGGTAGCGGGCTACCTCAAGGAAGGAACGGTGCTCTATGGAGGGCAGACGGATGCGCAGCAGCGCTACATAGCTCCCACCCTGCTGGGTAATGTTTCACCGGACTCCAAGGTGATGACAGAGGAGATATTCGGTCCCGTGTTCCCGCTCGTGGAAATGGACGACGAGGGCAAGCCGTTTGCCGAAAAGGTCAAGGAATTTGTGGTCAGCCGCGAGAAGCCACTGGCATTCTACTATTTCGGAAAGGAGTCCGACGGATGGAAACTCATTCGCGCCACCTCGTCGGGAGGAGGCTGCATTAATGACACCATTATGCATATAGCCAACCCTCATCTGCCGTTCGGAGGTGTGGGCAATTCCGGTATGGGTGCCTATCACGGAAGGCTCAGCTTCGAGGTTTTCTCCCACTCCCGTGCAATAGTGTGCAGTTCCACCATTTTCGATCTTCCATTCAAGTATATGCCTTACCGCCTCTTCAGCCTGACGAAGAAGCTGCTTTAAACGCGACCGGAAGGGCAAATAGAAGGCCCAAAATTGCTGTCAGAATACTATTTCGTGATTGTGGCGGGAGGATTCGGGTGGGAGTTGGGTCCAGTCGCCGTAGATGCGGCGAAGATATGCGTCAGGGTTTGCCGGAGCGGGGAAGTCATAGCCCTCGAAACGGCAGGCCCTTAGCGGGAATACCTCCTGTGGAGTCCTGATATTGTAGAAAGGCACTCCGAAATCGTGCATCAGGGAGTCGCGGTGGAAGAGTCTGCCGCTCAGGTCCGCAAGCAGGACCGCCAGTCTTGCAAAAGGGTACAGCAGATAGGCCGCTGCCCGTTTTGCCGCCCCGTCGTCTATAGCCCCGCTGATACGCCGCAGGCATCTGCCGTATAGCGGGTCGATAAGCTTTTTCAGTCGGGGGTTGCCCGGCCTGACGATAAAGGTATCGATCCACAGAAAGTCATCCACAGGTTTGCCGCTCAGCGCGTCCCTTCTCACCAGGCCCTTCGAACGGTCAATGAATCGCGGCCACAGGCGTGTGTAGCCGGGAGTGCCCTTGCGGTCCACAAAGGCGAAGGGCGCCGGAGCCTTTTCCCCAAGGATTTTCCTTATGCGGGGAACATCCTTCCAGAGTATGCACACATCCAGGTCGTCATCCCAGGGGATGAAACCTCCGTGCCGCATAGCCCCAAGTAGGGTGCCTCCGTCAAGCCACCAGGTGATGCCGTTTTCCTTGCACAACCTGTCCCACTCCCGGAGCAGTTCCAGGAGCCTTAACTGATGTTCCCTCAGCGGGGAGCCTTGCGGGTTATATACTTTCTCCATAGATTCCTGATTGCAGACCTTTCGGATTTTTCAAGCCCTATGCCCCAGACGGCCAGCCCCGTGCAGGTAAGGCTGATGGCCACAGTGACAAGCAGCCGCCCCACTCCCGCAGGGACCATTTGCACGAAGACAAAAGGCAGCACGGCTGAGACTGCGCTGACTCCGACAATCGGCAGCAGCACCCCTCGAAGGTAGGCGCGCAGGTCCATAGAAGCGTAGCGCACCGCCATCCCTATCCTGATGCCCTGGGTGATGATGGCGAAGACAAAGATAAGCCAGAATACTGTCTGGGCCTGAATGTGCATGAACTTCAGCAGAAAATAGGCCACGAAGACTATCAGCAGCTGGCTGCCTCCGACCAGAATGTTGTACCATTTGACCTTGCCCGTTGCCTGAACCGCGTAGAAGAGCGGGTCGTGGAAGGAGTCCACAAGCGATACTGCCAGCATAATGGATGCGAAGCTGGCCGTGAGCGCCGGCACTTCCTTGAGCCACAGGCCGAGAACGCAGTCCATCTCCAGAAGCAGAGGCAGCACTATTGCGTACAGCAGGAAATAGGAAAAGCGGGATGCCTGGAAGACGAGCCGCATCATGGCGTCGCGCTCTCCGGCTGCGTAGGACTTGACTATCTGCGGGTTGAAGGCCAGGACATAGTTCTGAACGAACTGATACACATTGACATAGACCTGGTTCGCAAGGCCGCGCGCCGCATTGACCGCAGGGCCGAAAAACATATTCAGAAGTATGTTCACGCCCTGGTTCTTGCCTATGGTGGCCATAGATCCGAGCACGCCCCAGCCGTTGAATGAGACGATCTCCCGGGCGAGAGCCTTGTCGCAATGCCAGTCGTAGCGGCATTCCGGGTAGCAGCGGTGGCAGTAGAGTATGTAGAATCCGTTCGTGGCCAGGCTGACGAGCAGCATCAGAAGGGCGTAGAAAACGAGCCTGTCGATTGGGGATATGCTGAGAAGGAATACGATGCCGAGCTTGAGCACCGCCTCCACCACAGAGCAGTATGCATAGACCTTCATCTTTTCCTTTGCGGTGATGATGGCGCGATACGGGATGGCCACCACGCTGCACAGGAAGCTGAAGATGCTCAGCTGGTAAACCCAGCGGCAGGCCGTGAGCCTTTGGGCGGGGATATTCATCTTCCGCTCCATAATCCATAGGCCTACGCTCTCGGAGAGCAGCAGTATGGCCGCAGCAAGGATGAGGAATATGGTCACGTTCACCTTGAATACCTGATGCAGGGCCTCGTAGTCCTGACGGCCGAGCTGGGTGGCGTAGTAGCGGTTGCAGGAGGAGTTCATCACTCCGTTGAGGAAGGAGAAAGCCACCACGATTCCGCCAATCACATTGTACAGGCCGAAGTCGGTTTCCCCCAGGGTTGACAGCACGACGCGCGAAGCCCACAGGCTGATAATCATAATCAGCCCCATTCTCATATAGAGAAGCAGGGTGTTTTTCGCAATACGCCTGTTATCCACGTTTCCCATTGGGGCAAAGTTATCGTTTTTTGGTGAAGTCTCCAATATTCATTATATTTGAAGGATTTTTAAACAGATAAAACAAATACAGTATATGGCATTGACAGATTTGATCAAAAAGCTGTTCGGTTCCAAGGCTGACAGGGATTACAAGGCAATCAAGCCTATCCTTGACAAGGTTCTGGCGGCTTATGTGGAGATTGACAAGCTTTCCGATGACGATCTTCGCGCCCATTCCGCCGCACTGAGGCAGAAGATGCGCGATGTGGAGGCTCCTTTCGAGAACCGTATAGCCGAAATCAGGCAGCAGCTTGACACCGATCTCCCTATTTCAGAGAAGGTTAAACTCGCGGACGAGAGCGAGAAACTCGTCAAGGATGAGGACGAGGCTATTGAGAAAGCCCTTATGGAAATCCTTCCGGAGG